>CAZRIC010000092.1:0-5605 GCA_964600095.1 uncultured Muribaculaceae bacterium | reverse complement strand
GTAGTAGAAACAGATGGAAAAGGTGGTTACCAAGATCCTAATGGTGAATGGTGGACTAGTAAAGAAGAATATGATGCCTATATTAATGGTTTAAATAACAATACTAATAATGTTACTGGTTCAGAGATTGGTACAGGAAATATTATTAATCAAGGTGAAGAAAATATTCAAAAGGATCAGTATGGTGGATATACAGATAGTGAAGGATACTATCATGCCCAAGATGGATATGTTTATGAAGATTTATCTGATTATTTAGGTATTTTAAATGGAGTACAAAATACTAATAACACAGATTATGAAAATACCAATAATAATAATTATAATAATGTTGGTGGAAATAACGGTTATACAGAAGAAAGTATTCAAAAAGATCAATATGGAGGATATGTTGGAGAAGATGGATATTATCATGCTTCCAATGGATATGCCTATGAAACATTACAAGATTATTTAAATGATATTAATACTGCACAAATGACTGCAACTACTAATACTTTATCATCTACAAGCACAGAGTATACTGCTTATTCAACTTATTCAGAAGATACTAGTTTAGAAGAAACTACTACTACAACTACAACCTTAGATGCATCAACTACTGGACAAACTGAAACTACTACTTTAGAAAGCAATCAAATGACTGATCAAACAGGTACTACTACTTTAGAGGAAGAACAAACTGATACTGAACTAGAAAATCAGGAAGAAATTACAACACAAGAAGAAATTACTTATGATGAATATGGTGGATATGTAGGTCAAGATGGATACTATCATGCTAAAAATGGATTTATTTATGAAACATTACAAGATTATTTAAATGAAATCTTATATGGTAGTGCTGAAGAATTAGGAGATTCAGAAAAAACAATGTAAAAAATAAAAAAAGGGGTGGAAGGATCAAGTTATACTTGATTCTTTTTTTTGTGAAATTTTAATCTTTTTATAAAATATTATTGTTAGGAAGTAGAAAATGTGGTATGATAACTATAGAAAGTAGGAGGGTATGAAATGAATAAAATTCAATATGCAAATTTTCGTACGTTGTTAGATTCTAATGCTAATAGTACAGGAATTGAAAAAAAAGCTACTACATTGGACTTATCTTCTGGTATGTGGCCTCTTACTGTAGCAACAAAAGAAGGCTTTGCTGGAGTTAGGAGAATGAAAGAAGAGTTATCTTCTAAAATGGACTTAGATGCCCGTAGAGCAGTAAATAAAGTACTTCAGGAAAATCCTATTGTGAATCCGAAAGAAGAAGAATATTTAGAGGAAATAAGAGCATACGTTAGAAATGAAGTAAAAGGTGTGTTTCATCGATAGGAGGTAAATATGAATAGAGGTAGAAAAATTATTTTTGCAGCATTTATATGTGCTATCGTGCTTGTCTCAGGATTATACTTAAAACAAGGAGATTTGGGAACAAGAGTTATAAATGTTGGAAATAAGGGGTATTATCAGGATGACAGTGGAGAACTTTGGGAAGATAAGAAAAATCATGATGAGTATGATGAAACTTCTTATTATATTGCTCCAGACGGTAGTTATTGGACAAATGAGTATCGTTATTTACAATCTCAAAGATAGTTATCTATCTTTTTTTATTGGACGGTGAATTTATGAAAAAAATAATTCAATTTTTAAAAAATAATTATTTCTTTATTATCATTTATGTAATTATTTTTATTGTATTAACTGTTAAATTACCTTACTATATAGATGCTCCAGGAGGATTAATCAATGTAGGAAAAAGGATTCAAGTAGATGGTGGATATCCATCAGAGGGTAGTCTTAATTTGGCCTATGTAACAGAGTATGATGCAACAATTCCTATGTTACTCTTTTCCTTATTTGCAGATGATTGGGATGTCTATCCAAAAAAGAGTACAGAAGTAATAGATTCTTATGAGGATATCTTATTAAGAGATAGGTTATGGATGATGGCATCTTATGCGAATGCGGTTATTTTAGCGTATGAAAAGGCTGGAAAAGAAATTGCGGTAACTAAGGAAGAATTATTTGTTTTATATGTTAATTCTAGTTATAATACTGATTTAAAAATTGGGGATGAACTTTTGTCTATTGAAGGAGTTGACATTCACTCGAGAAGTGATTTGGTTAATGTAATTGCTAGTAAAGAGGTTGGAAGTAGTGTAACTTTAAAAGTTAGACATGGTGATAAAGAGTATAATAGAAAAGCTGAAATTAGAGAATTAGATAATACTAAAATTATTGGAATTGTTCCTTATTCTATTAGAGCGTATGAGGCCAATCCTGGTATTAAAATATCTTATGAAAACTCAGAATCAGGACCAAGTGGTGGTTTAATGACTACTTTGGCTGTCTATAATACTCTTGTAGAGGAAGATATTACTAAAGGGCTTACCATTGTTGGGACTGGAACTATTGAACCAGATGGAACAGTTGGTGAAATTGGTGGAGTAGAATATAAATTAAAAGGTGCTGAAAATAAGCATGCGGATATTTTCTTTGTTCCATCTGGAGAAAATTATGAAGAGGCTATCGCTTTAAAAGAAAAAAAGAAATATTCTATTACAATTGTTCCTGTTTCTACTTTTGATGATGCTTTAGAATATTTAGAAAAAAATGTATAGTGTATTTGCAAAGTTGTTTATTTTATGATAGAATAAGTCCTAATTAAGGAGAGTATGCCTATGAGAGTAAATAGAAAAGTGGTTTCAAAGCTTCATAGAACTACAAAAAATGCTTCACAAAATTTTAGTAAAAAAGCAGTACAAATTGTTGCCGGAACTACCCTTATTCTGTCTTTAACAGTGGGCATGACAGAACCAGCTTTTGCGCAGCAGTATCCTAATTATGCTTATGTTCCTTATAATCAAAATTGGGGAAATAAAGAAGCAGTTCATAAACTATCTATTCAGATTACGAATACTGGTACTGGTATTGTAAAGAAAGAAGAAGCTAGTCGCGAACTTTTAGCTGCTATTTATGATTGTTTAGGAGAAAATAAAGTAGAAGATTCTAAATATAGTGTTATTTCTTTTCAATTGGTTTATAATCAATATTTAGAACCAATTATTGATACTTCTTCTTTTGCTTTTTATAAGAAAAAAATAGTTGGTTTATCAAAACTAGATGCTTATTTACCAGTTAAAGTATTTATGGCTCCTGATGGACAGCAATGGGTAGATGAGAGAAATTATAGAATATATGCGTTAGCTAAAAATATTGTTTATCAGTGTAGTGATGGTACTTTAGCCCATTCTTATCAAGAATTTAAAGATTGGGAATGTGAGCTTGCTTATCGTCCATCTAAACCAAACTATCCAGTTTACCCAGAATGTAAAAAAACATTAATGGAGATTGGTTATTTAGAAGCAACTGATGGTTCTATTTGGAAAAATCAAACCATTCTAGAGGAATATTTGAATTGGCAAGAAAATAAAAATTACGGGGTTAAAGATGGTGTTTATTTTGGGGCTTATGGAATTGCTTCCAGTTTTGAAGAATATGTGAGACTTTATAATATTTCTTACTATGTAACTTCTGGATTAAGTAGAGAAGAACAATTTTATGGTGCTCATGGATTTCTTTATGTAAGTAGAGAAAAAGCTTATTTATCCATTGATAAATTAAACGGATATCAGAAAATAAAAGGTTGAAAAAATGGACTTTGTTCCATTTTTTTGTTAAAATGAGAGTGGTGGTAAATATGAAAATGAGTGATGTAGATTACAGCAAAGTTACGCCTATGATGCGTCAGTATCTTGAAATCAAAAAAGAACATCCAGATATTTTTGTTTTTTTTAGATTAGGAGATTTCTACGAAGTTTTTTTTGAAGACGCAGTTACTGTATCTAGAGAATTAGAATTGACATTAACAGGTAGAAATGCGGGATTAGATGAAAGAGTTCCAATGTGCGGAGTTCCTCATCATGCTGTTAATATTTATATAGAAAAATTAGTAGAAAAAGGTTATAAAGTAGGAATTTGCGAACAGTTAGAAGATCCAAAAGATGCGAAGGGATTGGTAGAAAGAGGACTTACTCAGATTATCAGTAGAGGTACTGTTATGAATAGTGATAGTCTTCGTGAAAACGATTTTAATTACATCGGAAATGTTTTAGATTTTGATCATTCGTATGGAGTAAGTTATGCGGATATTACAACGGGTATTCTTTATGTTATGTTACTACCTCATCAACCAACAAAATTAGTAAGTGAACTTGTTTCTTTAGATATTAAAGAGGTAGTACTATCTGATAAAGTAGATAAAAGTATTATTCATATGTTAGAAAACCAATTTAAAATTTTAGTAACTGTTAGTGATGCTATTGAAGAATTTGCAGACTACCAAAAGGTATATGAAGATATTAAAGATGATAGATTAGTAACTACTATTAAACATTTATTAACTTATATTACTAGTACCCAAATGAAATCTTTAACGCATATTCAAAAAGCAATTGTAAAAGAAAATAAAGATGTTTTAAAGATGGATATGCATACGAAAAGAAATTTGGAATTAACAGAAACTTTGCGTTTAAAACAAAGAAACTTCTCTTTGATTTGGCTATTAGATAAGACAAAAACAGCAATGGGTTCTAGAATGCTTAAAAGTTATATTGAAAATCCATTAATTCATATAGATGAAATTAATAAACGTTATGATATGGTAGAAAAACTATTAGAGGAGTTTTTATTAAAAGAGGATTTGAAAAATTTATTGTATGAAGTTTATGACCTAGAACGTTTAAGCGGTAGGATTGCTTTTGGCAATGCGAATGCGAGAGATTTAATTCAATTAAAAAGTAGTTTAAAAGTACTACCAGATATTGCAAATATTTTAAGAGCTATATCTTATACTAGTTTTGAACCATTGACGGATTTATATGATTTATTAGAGCGTGGTATTTATGAGAATCCACCTATTAGTATTAAAGAGGGATCCATCATCAAAGAAGGATATTCTGAAGAATTAGATGAGCTAAAAGATTTACGAAAAGGCGGAAAAGACTTTGTTGCTCGTTTTGAAACAGAAGAAAGAGAAAGGACTGGTATTAAGACTTTAAAGGTTGGATACAATAAAGTCTTTGGTTATTACATTGAAGTATCAAAAGGGGCAATTGGACTAGTAAAAGAAGAATATGGATATGAAAGAAAGCAAACATTAAGTAATTGTGAGCGTTATATTAGTCCTATTTTAAAGGAAAAAGAAGCTTTAATATTAAATGCTGAAGAAAGAATTATAGATCTAGAGTATCAATTATTTATTGAGATTAGAGATAAAATTAAAGAATATATTCCAAAGATTCAAGAAATATCTAAAATTATTAGTGAAATAGATGTATTACAGTCATTTGCCACTATTGCAGAAGAGAATAATTATGTTAGACCTACTTTAACAGAAAAAAGAGAAGTTAGGCTAATTGAAAATAGACATGCAGTTGTTGAAAAAGTATTAAATGTAGAATATGTATCTAATGATATTATTATGGATGAGGATACGAATATTCTTCTTATTACAGGGCCAAATATGGCTGGTAAAAGTACTTATATGAGACAATTTGCAGTAACTGTTATTATGGCTCAAATTGGTTCCTTTGTTCCAGCTAAGGAA
>CAZRIC010000091.1:0-5659 GCA_964600095.1 uncultured Muribaculaceae bacterium | reverse complement strand
TCTTTATAAGGAAGATAAAATAGTAGATTCTCTTTATTTAGGAAAAATACCAGTAGGATATAGTTATGGAAAAAATAGTAGTGGAGGATATTATTACTATAGTTCTCCTACACCAGGGAAAGAGAATACGGGAGGAAATCTTCAAATTTCTAATACACCTACTTTTAGTCAACAACCAGGAATTTATCAAGATATAGATCAACTATCTATTAAATTAGAAGGAAAAGGAAAAATATACTATACATTGGATGGTAGTATACCTTCTAAAAATTCTACTTTATATAAAAATCCTATTAAACTATCAAAAACAACAGTAATTAAAATGATTGCTTATGAAAATGGAAAGTATGCTAGTGAAGTACAAACTGGATCTTATATTATCAATGAGAATCATACTCTTCCAGTAGTGTCAATTAGTTTACCGAAAGGTTCCTTTCAAAAACTAATCAATAATCCAGATTCTAGAAGCTTAATTGTAAAAGCTCATGCGGAATTGTATGAAAAAGATTCTTCTTTTTCTGTTGATTGTGGATTTAGAATATTTGGGGGAGAAAGTAGAATCTTGGATAAAAAAAGTTTTTCTCTAAAATTTTCTCCTAAATATGGTGTTCCTAATCTAGAATATCCTGTTTTTCAGAATAGAACAATTGAAAAATATGATAATTTAGTATTACGAAGTGGTTCTCAGGATATGATGACATCTATGATGAGAGATGAACTTGGAACTTCTATTATGGTGGATTATGGTAAGGTAGATGCGCAAAGTTATAAACCAGTTATTTTATATATTAATGGCTCTTATTGGGGAATTTATTACATTCGTGAAAAAATTAATGAAAATTTTATTTCTGAGCATTATAATGTTGATAAGAAAGAAACCAATATTGTTCGTATTAGTGGTAGACTAGATGCTGGAAGTAGAAAAGACTATTCTTCGTTATTGCATTATGTAAGTACTCATGATTTATCTGTTAAAGAAAATTATAGTTATGTAAAATCTAAATTGGATATTGATAATTATATAGAATTTTTAGTAGGAACTTTCTATACAAATAATTTTGATGTAAATAATACAAGGTTCTTTAATCATCCCGCAATTGATAATAATAAAATAAAACTCATCTTCTATGATTTAGATTATAGCTTTAGACCATATCCTGCTAATTTCTTACCATGGCTTTTAAATCCAGCGGGAGCGGGAGCACTAGAAGTAGATAATACCCTAATTCGTGGACTAATGAATAATAGTGAATTTAAAGAAAGATTTTTAGACATTTTCTTTTATAACTTAAAGTATGTTTGGACAGAAGAACATTTACTTAATCGTTATGAAGAAATTTACAATGCAATTGAGCCTGAAATGAGAAGAAATCAAGAGCGATGGGGATATTCTTATGATACTTGGAAAAAGAATTGTCAAGATTTGAAAAAGTTTATTCAAGGTCGTGAAAAGAATCTTCTAAAACAAGTAAAGAGTTTCTTTCATTTATCCGATAAGGAAATAGAAGAAAGAATGAATAAGAATCATCGATTAAAAGATATTTTCTACTATAATACGACATTAAAGAAGAGATAATTCTTCTTTTTTGCATACTTAGACAAAATTTTCTCATATTAATATTGTAGCCTATAAGGAGTTTTTTATGATTAAAAAAATAAATATCCTATTGGTTTTGCTTCTTAGCCTTATTCCTTGTAATATTTTTGCATACTCCGACTACATAATAGCAAGTGGTGATAACATTGGTATCCGACTAAGTACTGATGGAATTATTATTATAGGAACCTATGATGTTGATGGTATAGATCCTGCCACTTCTGCTGGTTTAAAAGTAGGAGATAAAATTATTTCTATAGATGGTAAAAAGGTAACTTCAATCGAAGGAATATCTTCCTTTCTTTCTAGAAATAGTAAAGATACTATTTCCATAGGCTACGTTAGAAAAGGAAAAGAATATAAGACCGATTTAACCTTAAAAAATAGAAAAACAGGATTGTATTTAAAAGATACTATTTCAGGAATTGGTACTCTTACATTCGTCGATCCCAATACCAAACGATTTGGTGCTTTAGGTCATGAAATAATTGACTCTATTAGTGGGAAAATTGTAGAATCAAGAGAAGGTACTATTTTTTCTTCTTCTATTACTAGTATTACAAGAAGTAGTGATGGTAATCCTGGTGAGAAAAATGCTACTTTTAATACCTCAGATGTATTAGGACAAATAGAAAAAAATACCAATAAAGGTATTTTTGGTAATTATGAAAGTACTATTAAAAATACAAATTTATATAAGGTTGCTAGTATAGAAGATATAAAATTAGGGGATGCAAAAATAAAAACTGTTATTGATGGTAATAAAGTAGAAGAATATCAAGTTAAGATTGTAAAAATTAAGGAAACAAAAGATCATACAAAAAACCTTATTTTTGAAATTATGGATGATACTTTATTAGAGAAAACAGGAGGAATTATACAAGGAATGAGTGGCTCTCCAATAATTCAAGGAGAATATATTGTAGGGGCGGTAACACATGTAGTAGTAGATGATCCAACACGTGGATATGGGATACTAATTACCAATATGTTAGAAGAAGCTGAAAATGACAGAGAGTAGAAATACTCTCTTTTTAAATAAGGGTATTGAAAAGTATTTTATATTTGCTATAATAAATATAGAATATGGAGTATGGTGATATATGTATCATGTAAGAGATGGAGTATTAGGATTAGCTATTGGAAATGCTATGGGTGTTCCTACCTCTAATAATAGTAGAGAAGATTTGTTAGAAAAACCGGTTACAAAAATGGTACCAAGAATTCGTGATGGTGTTCCTAAAGGGGCTTGGAGTGATAGTACCTCTCTTACGATTGCCACCATGGATGCTATTTCAAATTTTGGAATGAATTATACAGCTATTGCTGACAATTTTGTAAAATGGTTTACGACTAATCAGTTCTGTTCTATGAAAGAATCCTTTGGAATAGGGGAAACAACCTTAAAAGCATTAGTACATTACACCCAACATATCGAAGCTGCAGAAGAATGCGGTTTAGATGGAATGATGGACAATGGAAATGGTTCTTTAAGTAGAATGCTTCCTATTGCGTATTATGCGGTTGCTAATAAGTGTTCTGATAAAGAAATATTAGAAATTGTAAGGAAATCATCTTCCATTACTCATGCCCATGAAATTTCTATTTGTGGATGCTACATTTATGTTAGGTATGCTATGTGTCTATTAAAAGGAATTAATAAGTTTTCTGCTTTTAATCAAATAAAAACATTAGATTATACTATGTTTTCTAAGGAAACTTTAGATTGTTATCATAGAATATTAAAAGAAGATATTCATGGATTAGGAATAGAGGATATTAATAGTACTGCTTATATTGTAGATTCTTTAGAAGCTTCTTTATGGTGCTTTTTACAATCTGCTAGTTTCAAAGAATGCATTATTGCTACTACGAATATTGGTGGGGCTACCGATTCTATAGGTGCAATTGCAGGAGCTTTAGCTGGCATTTTCTATGGATATGCAAATATTCCATCAAAGTATTTAGAAGATTTAAAAAAAATAGAATATTTAGAGGAATGTTGTGAGAATTATGAAAGTTATTTAAAGAGTCTATAAATCTAATTGACGCGAATAATAAAGTGTGCTATAATGATATCGATTAATAAAGATTACTCCTTTAAAGACGGATTTTTATTGAATCAAACGTTAGAAAAGGAGGTAAATGATGGAAAAAGAAGATATTAAAATTATCTGCAAAGATTGCGGCGAAGAATTTTTATTCACTGTAGGTGAACAAAATTTTTATGAAGAAAAAGGTTTCGAAAATAAACCAGTTCGTTGTAAAGCTTGTCGTGATAAGAAAAAGGCAGAAAAGATGAATCATTCTCATAATGAATCTGAAAGAGGGTAACCTCTTTTTTTTATTTGCATTTCTATTAAAATTTGATATAATATTTTCTCGAGGTGGAGTTATGTTAAAAGAGTTTAAAAAATTTATTGCTCGTGGTAATGTCATGGATTTAGCTGTAGGAGTTATTGTTGGAGGCGCTTTTAGTACTATTGTTAGTTCTTTGGTAAACAACATTTTAATGCCTATTATTGGAGTAATTACTGGTGGTATTGATTTCTCAACTGGTCTTACTATTCAAGTAAAAGATGCTACTATTAATTATGGAGCATTTTTACAAAGTGTCTTAGATTTCTTAATCATTTCTTTCTGTATTTTCTTGATGGTTAAAGCTATTAATACCCTTTTATCAAAGTTAGAAAATAAAGAAGAAGAAAAGAAAGAAAAACCTAAGAAAAGCGATGAGGTATTATTATTAGAAGAAATTCGTGATGTATTAAAAGGGGAAAATAAAAAAGAGACTAAGAAACCTACAAAAACAGCAAAAGAAACAAAAAATGATAGAGTAACTAAGATAGTTAAACCAAAAGTAGACAAAAAGAAAAAATAATCAAAAGATTATTTTTTTAGTTATTAATATTTTTATGATGCTAATGTAGACATAATTGGTAAAACTACATAAAGACTAATTAGTGCTAACAATAGAATTAAAATTCCTATTTTTTTTAAGTTGCTTGTTTTTTCTACTTTATTTTTCTTTGTTTTTTCAGCCATATTATCACTTCCTATACGTCCATTATAACGTATTTCCTAAAAAATTGGAATATGTTTTTTGATATCGCATATAGTCTAGTAGGTGATAAAATGAAAAAAGCAATGGACAAACTATTCTCTGTAGATAAAAAAGTAGTCGTATTTTTATTCATCATTAGTTTTATAGGAATTATAACTGGCGCTTTATTTATGACAGCTTTAAGTAGTAGTGATAAAACCTTAGTAGCAGATACTCTATCTTCTTTTTTAGAAAATATTGAGCCAGATAATTATATTAGTAGTTTAACCAATAATTTAATTATTAATACTATTTTTATTTTGGTAATATGGTTATTGGGATTTTCCATGATAGGATTACCAATTGTAATATTACTATTATTTTATAAATCCTTTTCAGTGAGTTTCACTTTATCTAGTTTTATAGCAAACTATGGATTAAAAGGAAGCTTATTAGGTTTTCTCTATAATTTTCCTCATCAATTTGTAATATTAGTTATTTATCTATATTTGGGGTGCTACGCGATTAAAGTTTCTTTTGCATTATTAATTTCTATTATAAAAAGAAAGAGTTTAGACTTTAAGGCAATTATGAATCGATATTTATTAGTCTTAATAGTTTCTCTTTTAGTAATTGTTGTTATGACATTACTAGAGACATTCTTGACACCAACCTTATTGAAATCTATTATGAATATGTTATAATAAAGTAGTTGGTGAGAATATGAAAAAAGTAGTAATTGGAATGTCAGGTGGGGTAGATAGTAGTGTAGCAGCTATTATGCTAAAAAAACAAGGATATGAAGTAATTGGATTATTCATGAGAAACTGGGATACTAGTTTAAATGGCGACTTTTTAGGAAATCCTGATTTAGGAGACCCAATTTGTCCTCAAGAGCAAGATTATAATGATGCCTTAAAGGTTTGTAAAAAACTAGATATTCCTCTTCATAGAATAGATTTCGTAAAAGAATATTGGGACTATGTATTTACTTACTTTTTAGAGGAATTAAAAAAAGG
>CAZRIC010000090.1:0-5680 GCA_964600095.1 uncultured Muribaculaceae bacterium | reverse complement strand
AAAATATATGTTATTGGTGGCTATTGGTATTATAAAGGAGAAAATAATGTAGAGGTAAAAAAAGTAGTAGATGGAAAAACTAGCTATGATTTTGATAGTGTACCCTATATTAAGATTGACTTTAGTAAACTAACACCTGCTAATATTGAATTAGAAACACAACATGTAAATGTTGAAAAAGTAAATTTAAGTCCTCAAAAATTATCCTTAGTAATAGGAGAAAAATATAATTTAACTGCTACAATTCTACCTGCTAATGCAACAGAAAAAAGAGTAACATGGGCAAGTAGTGATGAAAGTATTGTAACTGTAAAGGAAGGTGCTTTAGTAGCACAAAAAGAAGGAAAAGCAACTATTAGTGTGAAAACATTAGATGGGGAATTTGTAGCAACTACAGAATTAACTGTAACTAAAAAGCCAGTAGTAAATTATCTTCCTTTAAGTGATATATCAAAGGAATTGAAAGAATATGATGATTTAGAGAAAAAAATAGAAAAAGATTGGGAAGAACGTAATAAATTATTGCTTGATGAAGAAGGAAATATGAAAGCTGAATGTTGGGATGAAGAGGGTGTTGAAACAGAAGAGTGTCGATTGATAAATCTTGAATATATTTATAAAGAGGAAGATGATCGTATAGCTCAAAGAAATATTATTAATAAGTTGATGAAGAATAAAAAAACATTTATTGTAGTATTTGAGGAAACAGCATGCTATGAAAGGGAATTTTCTCCAGCTTTATCAACAAAAAAAATATTAAGTAACAATAAAATTCCTCATTTTGTTGTTGATCCAACTCTTGACCCTGATTTTGAAAAGTCAAAGTTATACTTTGAAAATTATTATGAAACTTTTATGGTTATTGTAAAAGATGGAAAAGTATATGTCGCTGCAAAAGACGATGCTACTTTCAAAAAAGATGCAGATATAAAAAAATGGTTAGGAAAATATATTGAAATAAAATAATAAAAAGGAAGATTAATCTTCCTTTTTTTGCATAGTTAAAATTAGTTGTTTAACACTCTTAGTAGTGATTGCTTCTTGTGTTAGAGAAAGGGTTGCTTTCATTTCTTTTTCTGCTCTTTCATCATAAGGCAAACATTTACTAGAAATAAGATGTTGATTAGTAACTAATACATACCAATCTTCTCCAAACAAGATGCATTCTATTCCACTAGAATGTACTTTTTGAAAACTTTTTCTTTCTTCTTCTGATAAACATTCATAATTGATACTATTAACAACATTTAAAGCATGTTGCTGATTTAAATAGTCCTCTTCATTTTTAAAATCACATGCCTGTACTTTTTTTCTAGGATCTTGGTAATGAATTTTACTTTTTCCATAAACTAAAGATGATAAAGAGCATCTTGGATCTTGATAAATAATGTTTAATTGACGATGATATTCGTCAGTTTCTTTATAAATACTATCTTTTTTTTCTAGAATAGTAGGAGTAGGAATCGAAGAGGGCCACTGTGTACTTTCTGGCTTATAGGGAGAATTTCTTCCTATAGTTGCTACCTTGATAAATTCTTTTTCTTCCTCTTCTTTACTACGATTGATAATAGCAAGAATTCCTTCCATAAAGGCTTCTTGGATAGCTTCACTATTTTTTGTAAAATCATATTGATTAGAGAATTGATTTTCTTTAGTAATCATTTCAATACTATTGGCAATTAGTAATTCTCCGTTCCTTTTTAGAGGACTAAAGGCGGCAGGATTATTGTCAGGATCATAGATAATTAAAATTCTGCCACTTTCACAGAGTAATGCATGTAAAAGATGTTTGTGAGCAATATCTAATACTCTAATGCAACAACTAGCTCGGTATCCTAATACATAAGCAACTGTATCGTGTAATCTCATAGTTTCATAACGATATCCGTTTCCTAATTTTCCTTCTACATAAGGAATAGAGGAAGTTGTTCTTTTTAATTGCTGTTGATAGATTCTAATAGCTTCTGCATATACTTCATTGGTAGGATGCTTTGTTTTATTACCAACACCTATTTCTTGAATTACGTTTTCTAAAGGATAACAGTTAGGTGGTATTGGATAATTTACAGTATTTAGTTTTTCTTTTAAAATAATTTCTACTTTTGGAAATGTTAAGTGTCCATGACACAATTCTTTTAATTCTTCAAATTGATTATAGAGATAATACCAACTTTTAGACATATTACATTCTTCTTCAAATAGATGTTTAATTTGTCCACTTTGAAATAAAAATGTTAGAAAACCTGGATTTGAAATAGGTTCATATCTTTTTCCATTTTGCTTTAATTGTATATCTTTTACAATTAATTTACTAACATTATCTAAAAAGCATTTTGTTATTTTTCCATATTCTTCTTTTAAAATGGATACAGATCTTTCTAAACCGAATGCACAATATAATTTAATAGCTTTAGAATAGATATCTGATATTTCATCTTGTGTTTCATCTTCTAAATATCTAGTTAGTTTATTAATAGGTTTTACATTTAATCTTAATATTTGAATAGGGGAAATTCCATTTAAATAGTCCATATATCTAGAGGATATTCCATACCTTATAAAAAACATACTTTTTAAATCAGTTGATCTAAAGAATAAAGCGGCAATAGTATTTTGATTAGCATTTAAAATGCTATTTTTTAATAATGGATAAATTTCTTGTTTTTCTTCTTCCGTATAATGTTCTTGAAATAGCTTTTGGAATAGATAAGAAAGAAAATCATTACATTTATCTTTTGATGTCAGTATGGTAGTAATCGTTTGAAAGATACTAAAATAGGCTTTGTTTTCTAATAATTCGAAATCTAAATATTTTGGTGATAAAATACTGCCATCTTCTATAGCATTTCCAATAAATTCTGCTAATGTATCATTTAGAACTTCTTTATCAACCACACTTTCATCGGCATCTATTAAAATGATAAATTCTCGTATAGTTAAAGAACATAGGATAGAATTTGGAATCTCTAATTTTTTCTTTTCTCTTCCTAAAAGAAAAATTTTATTTCTTAATAGATGTCCAATAGAGTTTTTATTATCACTATCATAATAACTAAATATTTTTGTTTCTGAAAAAATTTGTAAATAATCATGAGGTAGTAAAAGGCTTGTTTCATAACCATTTAAAAAATTACAGAATGCTACTTTTTGTCTTGGGGTTGCATATTGGTAAAGAGAACTAGTAGTTGTTGCTTGAAAAAGTTTAGGAATATCTATATTTTGTATAACTTTTGATGGAACTTTTTTCGAAAATAGAATAATCATTTGATAATAGGGATTAGAAGGTAAAGAGTCTAAAATAGTTTGACTTTTGATGGTTCTCATAAAAAGTTCAAAGACTCTCATTTTTTCCTTTGTAAAAGAAAACTTTCCTGCCTTTTTCTTTTTTTCCAGTTCTGTTGCATGATAAAACTTATTTGCTTTTATTATCTCTAAAAGAGTATCATCATCAATATTTCCCATTCCCAGTAATTTTTTTTGATTATTAGGTTCTTGCCATATTCTTTCTTGAGTAATGAAACCTCCATAGCGAAATACCATGGAAAGAATATTATTGTCTTTTGTGTGTATTACTTTTTGCAAAAGTTCATCATCTGAAAATATTTTATCTATTTCTTCACTGGTAGCGTTTTTTAAAATTGGATAAATTTTTTTTCGTTCTATATAAGGAACTTTTTTCCATTCAGTTTGTATTGATTCTATTTCTAAATCTTCCATAATAATCCTCCTCAAAACGAATAATATTATAAAGGAAAAAAGAAAAGAATTCAATATACTTGACTTTGATATCGTATTTGTTATATAATGAAATAATTTTGCGGAGGAGGGTGAATATGGAAAGAGAAGTAAAATTAAATGCAACTAATTATTGCTACAAAACAGAGTATACGGATGTATATCATGTTGGAAAATCTAAAATTCATATATTTTCTTCCTTAGAAGGTTTTATAACAGAAGAAACTTGTTTTAAACTTTCTAAAGTAGAAACGTCAAGAATTTTATTACCATCGCCAGTTTATCAAAATGGAAAATATGTAGGGTGTAAAACTAAATGGCAAGATAAAGATTGGATTTTTGCTTTTTATAATAGTGGAATATCTTTAAAGAGAGATTTGATAGAAATGAAAGAAGAACTACAATTATTATCTATGTTAGGGTATGATATTGTGGATATGCCTTTTTATTATTCTCATTATGATAAGAATATTTTGACTTTTGATGGAACATTTCGAATAAGGAAAAGTTCTTTAGAAAGTCAAGAATTAGAAAGAAGAAATAAAATGGCTTATCAGGAATATTTAAGAAATTTAGTGTATAATGGAATGAGTGAATTTGATGTAGATCCGAATGCTGTAATTGAATATCTGTATTCGAAGGAAAATCCTATTGAGAAACGATTAGAGAAAGCATTGCATGGAAAAATGCCAGCAGGAAGTTTAATTCGCGATGATATTACGAGAAAAAAGTAAGTAGAGGTGTAGTATGCCAGAGTTACCAGAGGTAGAAACTGTAAAGAGAACGCTAGAAAGATATTTGGTGGGAAGAACGATAATAGACATTCATGTGTATTATTCTAAAATACTTGCAAATGTTCCAGAAAAAGAGTTTAAAAAAAAATTAATAAATCAAACGATTACTGGAATGAATAGAAGAGGAAAATGGCTAATATTTGAAATGAATGATTATGATTTGGTAAGTCATTTGCGCATGGAAGGAAAATATTTTTTTAAAAATCCAGGTGAGGAAGTAACTAAGCACGAACATGTAACATTCACATTGGATAATCAAAAAGAGTTGAGATATCAAGATACAAGAAAGTTTGGTAGAATGTATTTGTTTAAAAAAAATACTTTATATAATGAGTTACCACTTTCAGAAATAGGAAAAGAGCCATGGGATATTTCTTTAACAGCAGAATATTTAAAAGAAAAGTTAAAAGAGAAAAAGATTCCTATTAAAACTTCTTTATTAGATCAAACTATTATTGCGGGAATTGGAAATATTTATGCGGATGAAATATTATTTTTATCTGGTATTCATCCTTTAAAGAAATCCTACAATTTAACAAAAAAAGATTGTGAGAGTATTATTTCATCTACTAGAAAAATATTATGAAAAGCAATAGAAATGGGTGGAACTACTATTAGAAGTTATGAATCTGATAAAGGTGTACATGGTAGATTTCAACAAAATTTGTTAGTTCATACGTTGATGAGATGTAGTAAGTGTAATGGAGAAGTAGAAAAAATAGTAGTAGGTGGAAGAGGAACCTATTTTTGTAAAAATTGTCAAAAACGTAGATAAGAATATTCTAAAAAAAAGAGTATTCTTATTTTTTGTTATAAAGGTATTATTAAAAACATTTGTTTACGTTTAATTTTAAACAAATATAAAAAATAAAAAAAGTAAAAAAACGAAAAAAATAAAAAATGTGAAAATGAAAAAAATAAAAAAATGTAAAAAAATATTTTTATAAAAAATACATACATTTTATAAAAAACATTGAAAAATAAACGAAAATGTGCTTTCATGTGTCAAAAATACGCCATTTCATAAAAAATAAAAAAATGAAAAAATGAAAAATGTAAATTTTTTGAAAATGAAATTTTTATAAATAAATGGCAAAAGGGAACATATTGCAAAAACCACTAAAAAAGTGATAAAAAAGTATTGAAAAATG
>CAZRIC010000089.1:0-5695 GCA_964600095.1 uncultured Muribaculaceae bacterium | reverse complement strand
GTATCATTTAGATTGGTAAAGTTACTACTAGAAACAACCTCTTCAAAACTTTCCTGCGTGCTATCATGATTTCCCATAATAATATATTTTCCAAGGGTAGCTTCTAATTCATTTAATTTTTCAACTAAATAATCTAAATCTTCTTTGGAATAATTTATATCTCGATCTAATAAGTCCCCAGTAATTACAATAATATCTGGCTTTGTTTCATTTACTTTTTTTACTAATGATTGTATTTCTTTTTTTCTAGTAGTTTGACCATAGTGAATATCACTAATATGAGCAACTTTAAGACCATAAAATTTGTCTGGCAGATTTTCATTTTTTACTAAATATTCTTTTGTAATAAGACCACTAGTAGAAATGAATCTGCTATATAATAATGTACCTACAATTAATAAAACTATTATAACTACTATTTTTATCCATAGTCTAATTTTCCTTTTAGGAACTTTTTCTTCCATATTTTCACCTAATAACATTTTAGCACACCTCCTAATCAAATACAACGAGGAACATGAGCTTTTCAATTGTAATATTTGCTATTTTATGTTATACTTTTTTCAGTATAATAAGAAAGAGTGTAGATATGAAGAAGTTAAATGAAAAAGGATTTGCTATCTCAGCAGTTTTATATACAATGCTTATATTAATGATACTTTTAATGTTACTCATTCTTGCTATTCTAGATAATGGTAGGACAACTGCTAATAAATTATCTAGTGAAGTGAAAGAAGAATTAGATAATAGAACGTATGAAAAACCAATCGAAATTGTATCAAATTCTTTATATGAGAAAATTGTGAATGCTGGAAAGGCTAATCTTGGAAAGACAGTAACCTTAAATAAGACATCAGCAGAAGCAAATGAAAATGGTGTTTATTCTATTAATTCTGGTTTTAATAAAATATATTTTTATAGGGGAAATGTGAACAATAATAATGTATTATTTGCAGGTTTTTGTTGGAAGATAGTAAGAACTACAGATACTGGTGGAATTAAAATGATTTATAGTGGTGTACCTACTAACGGTACTTGTAATGCTAGTGGAGATAATTTAATAATAGGTAAAGCACAGTATAATAATTCTCATAAGTATCCTTCTTATGTAGGGTATATGCATAATGGTAATAATAAAAGTTGGAAAGTCTGGAGTATTACTAATAAAAGCTATTATTATGGAAGTTCAGTAACTTATGATGAAACTACAAAAAAATATGTTTTGCAAGATAGAGTAAAGGTTGACTTAACAAGTAATAAAAGTTTGGTAGGAAATAGGCATTATACTTGTTTTTCTGAAGATTATACTTGTAGTTCTGCATATTATCTTTTTGGTATTAGTAATTGGACAGCGATATACACAGAACTACAAAATGGTCAGTTAATTTTAGACGATGTCTTATGGTCTAATGATATAATGTCTTCTAGTGTTAAAACAACAATTGATAATTGGTATCTCAATATAGCAAAATTGCAAAATTATTCTTCTTTGCTAGAAGATACTATTTGGTGTAATGATAGAACTATTGTGGATGGAATTTTTTTAAGTAATAGCGCAGTAAGCGATGATAGTATAGAAGTTAGTACTTATAATAGTTGGAGAAATGTTAGTAATGGACAACCAAGCTTTAGTTGCTTAAATAAAAGAGATTCTTTTGATGTTTCTGGCTATTTAGGAAACGGAAGGTTGGAATATCCAGTGGGACTTTTAACTGCAGATGAAGTTATGTATGCTGGAGGTACTATAGCAGAATCAAATAGCAATTATTATTTGTATAGTGCAAATAATGATATTGCAACAATGACTCCTTCAAAGTCAACAGGCGGAAGATTTTTAAATACTAATTCTACTCCATATATTTATTTTAGTTCTGCTAATATAGCTTATTTAGATACTAGTGGTAAAATTTCTGGTGGTGGAAATTATAGTACATTTCAAAATGATCCTAGGTCCTCTACTTCTGCTGGTAAAGTTACGCATACTTATGGTATAAGACCAGTTATTGCTTTAAAGAATGATGTTTTAGTAAAAGGTGGAACTGGAACAACTGCAAGTCCCTATATTGTAGGTTAAAATAGAAAAGTAAGAATGTTACTTGCAATTTTCTAAAATTCATTTTATAATAGAACATGTAAATGCGAAGAACAAGAGGAGTATATTAATTAGTACTTATAAGAGAGGAAGAGTCATCGGGTGAAAGCTTTTCTTAAGGAAACTTAATAGAAGGTAGCTTGGGAGCAGATTATTTGAAGTTAGTAGAGTAATACGTTTGCTGCGTTAAAGCATTAAGATAATCTTTGATTATAAAAAAAGGTGGTACCACGGCTATTCGTCCTTTATGGCGATGGTCGTGTTTTTTATTATTTTTTAGGAGGAAATATGTTAACACAAGCTTTTGATGAATATGTAAAAAATTATGATATGTCTAATGAAAAGATAGCTCTTAAATATAGGCATTCTTATCGAGTCATGGAATTGAACGAAAAATATGCTAGAGAATTAGGTTTTAATGAAGAAGATATAGAACTTGCTCGAATTATTGGATTACTTCATGATTTAGGGAGATTTGAACAACTTCGTGTATACCATACTTTTAATGATTCTAAAAGTGTAGATCATGCCGATTATAGTGTAACGCAATTATTTGATAAGGGAGAAATAAAAAGATTTACAGATAAAGAAGAGGATTACGATATTATTAGATTTGCTATCCAAAATCATAATAAGTTTAAAATTGCAGAGTGTTCTGATGAAAGAATGTTAAGACATGCTAAATTGATTAGAGATTCTGATAAAGTAGATATTATCTATTTATTGGGATATTTGAAAGAATTAAATCAAAAAGGAATCGATGCACCAATTACTAAGGAAATATTAGATTCTATTAAAAGACATGAAGAGATTTCTAAAGAGTATATTCAAAATAAAAATGATCATATAGCTGTACAGTTTGCATTTGTATTTGATATTAATAATGATATTTGTCTACCAGATATGAAAAAGAATTTAGAATATTTTTATCAGCAGGTAGAAGTAAATGATACGTTTAAAGAAGTATATGAGGAAAATAAAAAGTATATAGAAGAAAGGATGGATAATCATGTTAGAAACTAAGTATAATCATAAAAGTGTAGAAGAGGGGAAATATGAAAATTGGAAAAAGAAAGGTTATTTTGAAAGTGGCGACTTGTCTAAGAAGCCATATTGTATTGTGATTCCTCCTCCTAATGTAACAGGAAAGCTTCATTTAGGTCATGCTTGGGATACTACTTTACAGGATATCATTATTCGTTATAAGAGAATGGATGGATATGATACTTTATGGTTGCCAGGAATGGATCATGCAGCTATTGCAACAGAAGCCAAAGTAGTTCAAAAACTAAAAAATAATGGAATCAATAAATATGAACTAGGAAGAGAAAAATTTTTAGATGCTTGTTGGGATTGGACTCGTGAATATTCTGGTAATATTCGTGCACAATGGGCAAAATTAGGTTTAAGTTTAGATTATCATAAAGAAGCTTTTACGTTGGATGAAAATTTAACAAAAGCAGTAAAACATGTATTTGTTACACTATATAAGGAAGGTATGATTTATAGAGGAGAAAGAATTATTAACTGGGACCCAGTAGCGAAAACAGCTTTATCGAATGAAGAAGTTATTTATAAAGAAGATGAGGGAGCTTTCTACCATTTAAAATATTTTATTGAAGATAGTGATGAGTATCTTGATGTAGCAACCACTCGTCCTGAAACAATGTTTGGAGATACTGCAGTTGCCGTTAATCCAGAAGATGAACGTTATAAACATTTGATTGGAAAAAATGTAATTTTACCAGTAGTAAATAAATTAATTCCTATTGTTGGTGATGAACACGCTGATCCTGAATTTGGGACAGGTGTTGTTAAGATTACTCCTGCTCATGATCCTAATGACTTTGAAGTAGGAAATCGTCATAACTTAGAAAGAGTAGTAGTTATGAATGAAGATGCCACTATGAATGAAAATGCAGGTAAATATTGTGGTCTTACTCGTGAAGAGTGTAGGGAAGAATTAGTAAAAGATTTAGAAGAAAGTGGCATTTTAATTCGTATTGAAAAAATGGTACATAGTGTAGGACATAGTGAAAGAACAGATGCTGTTGTAGAGCCATACTTATCAAAGCAATGGTTTGTAAAAATGCGTCCACTTGCCGATAGAGTACTAAAAAACCAAAAGAATAAAGATACGAAAGTAAATTTTGTACCTCCTAGATACGAGAAGACAATGAATCACTGGATGGAGATTACTTATGATTGGTGTATTTCCCGTCAATTATGGTGGGGGCATCGTATTCCTGCTTGGTATAGGGAAGATGAAGTGTACGTTGGTGAAACTGCTCCAGAGGGAGATGGTTGGGAACAAGATAAAGACGTATTAGATACTTGGTTCTCTAGTGCTTTGTGGCCTTTTGCAACCCTAGGATGGCCAAACGAAACAGATGATTTAAAAAGATATTATCCAAACGATGTTTTAGTTACTGGATATGATATTATTCCATTCTGGGTAAATAGAATGACTTTCCAAGGATTAAAATTTACGGATAAACGTCCATTTAGAGATTGCTTAATTCATGGCTTAATTCGTGATAAAGAAGGACGTAAGATGAGTAAATCACTAGGAAACGGAGTAGATCCTATGGATGTTATTGAAGAGTATGGATGTGATGCTTTACGTTTCTTTTTAACAACAAATTCTGCACCTGGTTCTGATTTAAGATATGATGAAGAAAAAGTAAAAAGTACATGGAACTTCATTAATAAATTATGGAATGCTTCTAGATTTGTTTTAATGAATTTAGAAGGATTTACAGAAAAAGATTATACATTGGAAAATTTATCTGTAAGTGATAAATGGATGTTAACAAAGCTAGAAAGAACAATTAAAGAAGTAAGAAAAAATATGGAGACATATGATTTTCATAATGTAGGAAATACTTTATATACTTTTATTTGGAATGATTTCTGTGATTGGTATATAGAATTATCTAAGAGTGATATGTCTAATACCAATAAGAGTGTATTGCTTAAAGTATTAACTAGTATTTTAAAAATGCTACATCCTTCTATGCCTTATGTAACAGAAGAAATTTACAGTATGTTACCAATTAAGGATGCTGAATCTATTATGATAAGTAGTTATCCAAAAGTAGAGGAAGAGTATTTCTTTGAAAGTGAATCAGAAAAGTTAGATAAAGTATTAGAAGATATTGTTGCTATTAGAAATTTAAAAGCGACAAATGGTATTACTAAAAATGCTAAAGTAGATTATGAAGTAATGGATAATTATAAAGGAATTTATGAAACACAATTAAAGTTAGATAAATATGAAAAAGAAGTGGTAGAAGGTATTACTCCAGTTACCTATTCTTCTAAATTTATTACGCTTTCATTCTATGAAGAGATAGAAGAAGATACTTCTAAGAAAGAGGAAGAAATCAAGAAGTTAGAAGCATCTATTGAAAGAAGAGAAAAATTATTAAGCAATGAGAATTATGTATCAAAAGCTCCTGCTAATATAGTAGAGGCTGATCGTAAGAAATTAGCAGAAGAAAAAGAAAAATTAGAATTATTAAGAAAATAAGAATAGAGAATTCTATTCTTTTCTTATTGATTTATAGTATAATAAAGTTAGTAAGTAGGGGAAATATGATA
>CAZRIC010000088.1:0-5717 GCA_964600095.1 uncultured Muribaculaceae bacterium | reverse complement strand
GCAAGAAATAGTCCCTGCGCTATCGATTTATTAATTCCCAAACTTGGTCCTACTTCTCTACCTTCACCTGGAAGTGTTAAACGTTCTGCAGCTAATTCTACTAAATCTTTACGTCCTGCAATATAAGCTCCATTAGGTGCAATCCCTCCACCTAAATTTTTAATTAAAGAGCCAACAATTACATCAGCACCTACCATGGTAGGTTCTTTTTCTGAAACAAACTCGCAATAGCAGTTATCTATCATAATTATTACGTTTTTATCAATTGTTCTAATATCTTTTATAATTTGTTCTACCTTATCAATCGTTATACTTTTACGGCTAGAATATCCTTTAGAGCGTTGAATCTCTATCAACTTTACAGTATGATCTTTTAAATATTGTAAAATAGTCTCTGTATCAAATTCATTATCTTTTAATTCAATTTGGTCATACTTTATTCCAAAAGATTTTAAAGAACTAGCATTTTCTTCTATTCCAATTACTTCATGTAAAGTATCATAAGGAGTTCCTGTAATGCTTAACATTAAATCTCCTGGGCGAAGAAAAGCAAATAACGCAACAGTTAAAGCATGGCTTCCTGAAATAAATTGACTTCTAACTAACGCATCCTCTGCTCCTAAAACACTAGCAAATACTTTTTCTATTGTATCTCTTCCAAGATCATCATATCCATATCCAGTAGTAGAACCAAAATGCGCATCAGAAAAATTATATTTTTGAAAAGCATCTAATACTCTTTTAGAGTTATTAAATTCTAATTTTTCTATTTTACGAAACTCTTCTTTTACTTCTTCTTCGCATTCTTCTACTAAAATACTCAGTTCTTCATAACTCATAAAAGGCCTCCATCTACTCTTATTACTTCACTATTAATATATCTAGCTTCTGGGCTTGCTAAAAAGACAGCTACACTAGCAATTTCTTCTGGCTCAGCAAATCTATGAATCAATATTTTCTCACATTCTTCTTCTATATACTCTTTATCTAACTCTTTATTCATTTCTGTATTAACCCACCCTGGAGCAACTGCATTTACCCTAATTTTAGGAGAATATTCTACCGCTAAATTATGTGTTAAAGAAATTAATCCTGCTTTAGAAGCATCATAATCTAAACTATAGGGATAATAAGTATCTATTCCATTTGTAGAAGTAATATTGATAATAGAACTTCCTTCTTCCATATACTTACTACATTCTCTAGCGCATAAAAAAGCACCTATTAAATTTACCTTTAACGTTTTTTCAAAATCTTCTACCTTTTTATCCTCTACTAAAGTATCAATGGCTACTCCTGCATTGTTCACTAAAATATCAATTTTTCCATAAATATCTATTACTTGCTTAATCATTTCTTTTACTTCTTCTTCATTTGATATATCTGCTCTTATTACCATTACAGGAGTAGAATATTTAGATTCTATTTTTTTCTTTACTTCCAATGCCCTTTCTTCACTAGAATTATAATTGATAATAATGATATCTTTTTCTTGTGCAAAACGATTGGCAATAGAGGAGCCAATACCTCGACTTGCTCCTGTGATTAATACCACTCTATTCATAAAAATTCCTCCTAAATATTTCTTATTCATTATAGCAATTTCCACACATAAAGTCTATCCTTCTAGAATTTATTTGCTAGTTATGATATAGTTAAATAGTAGAAAGTAGTTGATTATCATGTTTCAATTTTTTAAGAAAAAAGAAAGTATTGAATTTCCCTCTAATTTTCAAGAATTTCCAGTTTACACAGGTATTATTAAAAGTGGTCCTATCTTGACTGATAAACCAGAGTACTCTAGAATTTCTTACTATGTAAAAGGTGATGTTGAAGAATATAAACAAATTTTAAATAATCACGGATACATTCAAAAATCAGAAGTACGTTTTCAAAGTCCATTTAATGATAATTATATCATTATTGAAAAAGAAGGATTTCAGTATAAAATTGCCTATCATAAGAAAAAGTAGGATTACCTACTTTTTTCGTCTACTACTAATAATTGGATATCTAAAAGAATACTGCCAACCAGTTTCTTTTGTTACCTCAAAACCATCTTTTTCTTGAAGTTTTGCCAAATTATAAATCTCATCTACATAATTATCATAACCAATAAGGGCACTGGGAATAAAAGAACTTCTAGAATGTACACAGCCACACATTGCTAAAAAGAATTCTTTGTGTTCTTGGGTTGCTTTTCTAATAATCATTCGAGTAGCTTCACAAGGCATAATTCCTACTAATAAATCATAAGACTCAATAGACATTTCCTCTGTAAAATTTTCTTTATGTAATTTAATATTTCCTAAACTATCAACAATTAAATCTGGATCATAGGTTGTTATTGTTCCTTTACTACCACTTTCTCTTTGAGATTCATCTACATATTTTGAAAACATTGGAAAGAATCCTCCACCTATTTCTAAAATATTAGAATCCCAACCATAGCGTTCTCCTACCATATTAGAAAATCCTAAATAGCAGTTTTCGCTTTCATCTAAGATACCAAAAAGAGCATAAATTTGTTTTAATACATCTGTCGTATCACTAATAGGCATTCTTTCTAAAAAATGTTCCTTAATAAATTCAACTGCTAATTCTGGATATTTATCTTGGTATATTTTTAAATAATGTGATAACATTTTCAAATATACCATTCTATCTATATTATTTATTTTAGGCATATAAATCCCCCTTTTATGAAAAGTTATTCTAACACAAGAAAAAAGAGTTGTCAAAACTCTATTTTTTAAATTTATAATAAGCATTTACAAGGCTCCTATAACCATTTTTCTTTAATACCTGATAAGAAACTTTCCATTTATTACTTTTATGATAGTTTCCAGTCATAACATATCTTAAATTAGCTTGAAAATAATTATCTATTTCTTTTAACCCTTCAACAGTATTAATTACCGGGAAATACCAAATACTCCAATTTAATTCTTTTCCTTTTTTCTCATAAAAAAATTTATAGTTAAAAATATTATTCATAGACTTAAGTGCTTTTTCTAAAGAAATATTTTTTCTAATTGCCCATCTTCTAAGAGCTTTTGCTTTTCTTTTTATTCTAATCTTCATTTTCTTTTTAGCATGTTCTGATAAGTCTATCTTTCCATGAAAATAAGAAAAACCTAAAAACTCGATTTTTTCATTTGGATAATAATATTTTTCCTTCAAAGGATTAATTTGCAACTGATTATCTTTAAAATATTGATGCAAAATTTGAACTTTATTATCTAATTCCTCTTTAGTGTCAGAAAATAAAATAATATCATCTGCATATCTTGCATAATGATTATCTTTCATAAGAAAATCTAAAGGAGATAAATATAAATTTGATAAAAAACAAGAGATAGGTGTTCCCGCCATTACACCCTTTTTTTCCTGTAAAATAGTTCCTTGATAAATCACTCTACTATCTAATAAAATCTTTTCTAAAAATTGATAACTCTTTTCATCTACTTTTCCTTCTAATATTTTTAACAATGGCTCTATCGGAATACTATTAAAATAATTATGAATATCTACCTTATATCCATATCCGCAAAAAGATTTTGAAATATTTAAAAAGGCTTGTTTAGGACCAATTTTTTTACGAAATGAATAACAGTTATCACATAGCAAATAATCATATTCTAAAAAAAGAAAATGTATCATTTTTAAAATGAAAGTTTCTTCTTCACTAAACTGATAAATAACTCTTTTTTTACAAGAATGATTTTTATTAATAAACTTCTTTTGCGGAATAGAAAAAGTATAAGTATTATTCACTATCTTACTAGCAATAACAACATATCTTCTTTCTTCAATATACTTTTTTAATTTTTCATATTCTTTTTTATTTATATTCTTTTTTTCTACTAAAAACAAAAGCCATTTATACTCATCTATTAAACCGTCTTATATATACACTGATTTTCACAACCATGGAAGAGAAAAAATTGAATAATCAATATATTGATTAATGACAGGACTATATATATCAAAACTACTGGCAAAGCATTATACATGATATACTGAATCCACTACCAGTGTGTTTCCACATCTCTTCCAATCTTATTATAACAATTTCAATAAGCAAAGTCTATCTTCACAAATTTATATTTTTCTTTCCTACTTTATAGCATATTTTTAAAAAATCCAGTATAATACAATTATCAAAAAGAAAGGAAGTATCTATGTCAAAATTTAAAAATAATAAAGAAAAGATTTATTTAATAATTATATCATTAATAGTATTTCTAATAAGTATATCTATGGCTATTATTTTAGACGAGCCTAATAAAAAAGAAAATCCTTCTAAAAATACAAATTATGAATCTCAAATCAATAATAACATAAGCTCCAATAAAAGTACTAATTCTAATAAGGTTGAAATCACCAATTCAAACAAGTCTACAAATTCAAATAAATCTAGTAATTCTAATTCTAGCAAAAACACTAATTCTAATAAACCTAGTAGCTCTAATTCTAACAAAAATAGTAATTCCAATAAATCTAGTAATTCTAATTCTAACAAAAATAGTAATTCCAATAAACCTAGTAACTCTAATTCTAACAAAAATAGTAATTCCAATACAAACACTAATTCCAATACAAACACTAATACTAATAAACCTATAAATCCACCTGTAGAAGAAGATAAAAATGATACAAAGCGTAAAACAATAGAAAAAGCTTATGGAATTAAAATATTATATGGAAATGAGATTGGAAATTATAAGCCAAAAGGAATAACTCCTACTAAGTTAACAGATAAGAATGAAATTGAAGATCATTTAAATCGTTTAAATACTGAATTAGCAAAATATCCTAAGGGATTCTTTGATGATTTTAATAAAAAAGGAATGCCTCTTACTATTTATTTAATTAAAAGTGCGAACGGAGCATTTTCTGGCTTTACTGATTATCAATTCATGAATAATATTAAATTAACTCTAGCAACAAATTTTGAATTTGAATATACTCTTCATCATGAAATCATGCATTATATAGATTGTTATTTAAATATTGTTATGTATCCAAAAACACCATATGAAGAATATGAAACTTTAAATCCTAAAGATTTTCAGTATGGGAAAGCTTCTACTTCACAAATCTATAATATGTCAACAAATCAAAGAGGAGCATATTTTATTTCTCAATATGGAGCGACTAATGTAGCAGAAGATAGAGCTGAAGTTTTTAAATTCATGATGGCTAGAGCTTATGCCCCTATTGGATGCTTTGAGAAAAACGAAATTATTAGAAAAAAAGCAGAAGTAATAAGTAAACAAATAAAAACTTATTTTCCTTCTGTAACCGGAAATTCCCACTGGGATAGATTTATAAAATAACAGAGAAAATCTCTGTTATTTTTTTAATTATTGTTTTCTAAATTACGATTCCAACAAGCATCTAACTCTTCATCATTAGCTAGCTTACAAACGGCATCGCTCAAACAACTATACATAGCTCTTGTACACTTACTACTTGCCTCATAGTTAGAAATATGTTTTTTAGAAATGCCAATAGACATACCTTCTTGATAAGCATCTATATTAGCACCTAAATAAATAAATTTCCAATCTTTTTTTGAAGTAATCAATTTTTTTATTTTATCTTTATTAAATTCAAGACTAGCATTTTCCATTCCATCTGTTGTAATAACAAATATAACTTTACTATTCTTTGCTCTCTTACTAATCTTTTGAATAGTAAAACCAATCGCA
>CAZRIC010000087.1:3765-5764 GCA_964600095.1 uncultured Muribaculaceae bacterium | reverse complement strand
GAGAGGTTCAAGCATTCCCAATGAGTGTTAGCGGACAGGATATGATGATGAACTGTCCTAGTGAAGTAACAGAACAACAATTAAGAGAAGCACATATTAAAATTAGATAAAGGTTATTTACATTAATTTGTAAATAGTCTTTTTATTTGTCTTAAAATTTTATATAATAAAAATAAGATAGGGAGTGACGATATGACTATTGCTGAATTTGCTGATTTATTTGATATCCCTTGCAGTATTGAAAAAATAGAAGCATCAAGAGAATCTATTTTAGATAGTGGTATGCTTTATAATGATGAGACATTTGATGACTTTTTAGAAACATTAAAATTACAAAATACTCCATTGATAGATAGAAGGACAATTACGAGAGCGCTTACTACTTATATTTGTACAACAGGAGAATTTGATTATTTTATTAGAAACTTATTCAAAGAAGTTTTAATAAGAGATGGCTGTACTAAAGAAGCTACTCTTCAAATTTTAAAACAGGCCTCTACACAAGCTGAAAAAGCAAGAAAATTAAAAATTTTAAAAAAACAGGAAGAAATAAAAAAGAAAGAAGAGATGGCTCGTAGAAAGGAAGAAGCACTAAAAAGGTTAGAAGAAAAAATTGACATGACGAAGACATCAGTTAGTTATGATACAGCTAGATTTTTAATTAGAAATGGTATTACTTATGAAGAATTAGAGCAAACTTCCAACCTTTTAGTAGTTAGTCAAGAAGATATAGATCCGCTTCTTCATAGGTATCGTATATCAAAGGATGAAGAAAAAGAAACTGTAAGTATTGCTGATGTAGTAGGATATAGTTATGATTATATGAATAATGGGAATAACCTATTAAAATTGTTTCCTAAATTTTTCGATTCAAGAGAGACAGACGGATATCATACTCGTTCCCTTTCTATGTTAGATTTAACTGCAGAAAATGTAATGGAATCTTTAATGCCTAGTTTTTTGGAAGAACCTATGAAACTAGCTGATGCTCCTAATGGACGCTATACTATTAATGGAAACGGAATGCATAGATATTCTATTTTACGAAGTCTTTATTTAATTGAAATGTCACAAGCAAATGGTAATAAAGAAAAAGAACAAGAACTATATGAGAAATATAAAATTCCAGCTCTAGTGTCTCCAATAGATTACGTAAAAACGTATGCAAATTATATATTAACGTCTTTGAAAATTGCTTCTTGGGTAAGTAATGAACGTAGCTCAGAAAATAATCATGTAACAGGAAGAACTACTGTAGAATTATTAGATGGGACAACACTATTTTTAACCAATAAAGAATTATTTGTTTATGTTGGTAATGTTATACAGAGACATCAAGATAGTCCATTTGTACAACAGTTATTTCAAAGAAAGGAAGAGCCTTTAATAAAATTTTTATCGCTAGTAGATAAAGAAGTAAGAAATGAGGATAGTTTGGAGGTAGAAAATGCTAAAGCTATATAAAATGACTTCTGAAGAAAAAAGGGAAATGAATTTTCCTTTTGTGGACAATTATTATTCTTTTAAAACAGAAAGAGAATTATTAGGATTTGCCAAAATAAATGTTTCTGAAAAAGTAGATATTTATATATTTATATTAGAACCAAAACGTGGAAATGGATATGGAAAGAAACTTTTCCGTCAAGTACTAGAAACTTTAAAAGAAGAAAATATTACCTCTTTTGATTTAATTTTTCCTCTTAAAAATGTTATTATGCAAAAAATAGTAGAATCCTATGGTGGTATAGAAGAGTCAAGAAATGAGGATAATATAAAGTATAAAATTTCTATTTAGTTAGAAAGAGATATTAGCTATGTATTATAAAAAGAACATATAAAATGTTCTTTTTTCTATTCTACCGTTACAGATTTGGCTAAATTTCTAGGTTTATCAATATCACAACCTCTTAATTTTGCAATTTCATAAGCGATTAATTGTAAAGGAATGATAGCAAGAAGAGGTTGAAATAAAGGATGTACAGTAGGAATTAGTATTAGT
>CAZRIC010000087.1:0-3755 GCA_964600095.1 uncultured Muribaculaceae bacterium | reverse complement strand
TTCTTTCTGTAAAATTATATTTTTCACTAACATTTTCTATTGTTGCATTAGAATAAATCGCATTTATTTCTTCATTACTAATAGCAATAATATAAGCTCCTCTAGCAGCAGTTTCCTTTAGATTACTAATTGTTTTTTCTTTCATATCACTATCTGTTAAAATACCAATAACAGGTGTTCCATTCTCCACTAAAGAAATAGTTCCATGTTTTAGTTCTCCTGCAGGATAAGAAACACTATTAATATAAGAAATTTCTTTTAGTTTTAAAGCACCTTCCATACTAATAGCATAATCTAATTTTCTCCCTAAATAGAAAATATCATCACGAGTATAAATATTTTGAGCAATATCTAAGTATTCTTTCCTAGAAATAAGATTTTCTAATAAAGTAGGAAGTTCTTCTATTTGCCTTGCAATTGTATGAAATTCTTCTTCGGTTATTTTTTGATGAATAATAGCAAGTTTTAACGCAATTAAGCTTAATAGTGCCACTTGAGCGGAATAAGCTTTTGTAGTTGCAACAGCAATTTCACATCCAGCTTTAATATACAGTACTTTATCAGCTTCTCTAGCAATACTAGATCCTATTACATTGACAATGGCTAATGTATCAATAGAATCTTCTTTTGCTTTTCTTAAAGAAGCTAATGTATCAGCTGTTTCTCCTGATTGAGAAATAACAATGACTAATGTATTTTTATTATAAAATACTTTTTTATAGCGATATTCACTAGCTATTTCACAGGTAACTGGAATACCTGCTATTTCTTCTATTAAAGATTTAGCAACAAGACCAGTGTGATATGCTGATCCACAAGCAACAATATGAATATCTTGATAGTTTTTAAAATCTGGTAAATTTTGAAAAAGAGATTCTTTTGTGCCATCAAAGTAAAAGCGAATCGTGTCTTTTATTACTTTTGGCTGTTCATGAATTTCTTTTAGCATGAAATGTTCATATCCATCCTTTTGAGAAGACTCTTTACTGCCTTCAAAAATGAACTTTTCTTTTTGGAAAAATTCTTTTTCAGGATGATAGAAAGATAGCTCGGAAGCTTTTAAAATGGCAATATCAAAATCATCTAATAGATAGTATTCATTTGTAAAAGATAAAATAGCTGGAACATCAGATGCTATAAACTTGTCTAATTCTTTAGTAGCAATAATTAAAGGGCTAGATTTTCTCATAGCATAAATAGTATCTAGTTCATCTTCACATAAAATTCCAAAAGCATAGCTTCCAGTTAACATTTGTTGAGCTTTTACCAAAGTTTTTAAAATGTCTTTTTCTTCTTGATAAATATCATTTAATAAAGCACAAGCAACTTCTGTATCTGTTTCAGAAGAAAATCCAATACCTTTTTTTTCTAACATGGTTTTAAGTTCATTATAATTTTCAATAATTCCATTATGAACAATTGTAAATTTCCCAGAATGATGGGGATGGGCATTTACTTCATTTGGTTCTCCGTGAGTAGCCCATCTAGTATGACCAATTCCCATATAGACTTCTTCATTAAAGTTTAAACTTTCTTTTAAATTAGAGATTCTTCCAGCTTTTTTTTGAATGTGAATTTGATTTTGATAGACATAAGCAATTCCTGCAGAATCGTAACCTCTATATTCTAATGCTTCTAAGCCATTAATAATAGTAGATAAAGCATTTTTATTTTTTCCTAAGTATCCAACGATACCGCACATAAAATCAATCCTTTCTGGTTCTATTCTTTGTTACAATATTGATTTTGCTTTTTTAAATAGAACTAACGACTTTTGCCGTAGTAGCACCCGCCGAATTTTCGATAACTACTAACCTCGTCAACCCATAGGTTCTGGCGCTAAGAGAGGTACTCCTTTCTTATCCTTCATCTTTCTTTTATTATAACATGCTATGGTTTTGATTGTAAAGAAAAGGAAATGACTTAGAAATCACTAATAATATAGTAGGAGGGATTTTATGAATAAAAAACAAAAACTATTAATAGTACTAACTATTTCTTTTTGCCTTTTTTATATGGTTTATGTGTTTACTTTTGGAAAGGAGGAAAAAGTAGATGCTAAAGAACCAATAATAGAAGAAAAAGAGGAAAAAGAAGAAAGAATTATAGAAAAATATAAAGTAGATATTAAAGGTCAAATTGTAAAACCAGGAGTATATGAAGTAGAACAAGATTCTAGAGTAATTGATGTTATTAAACTAGCAGGAGGACTAAAGAAAGATGCTAATACTGATTTCTTAAATTTAAGTAAAAAAGTAGAAGATGGAACTGTTATTTGGGTTTATACAAAAAAAGAAATAGAACAATTAAAAAAAACAAAAACAGTGATTGAATATATTGAAAAAGAATGTCATTGTCCAGATGTATCTAATAGTGCTTGTATTAATAAAGAAGATAGCAATTCTAAAGTGAATATTAATACAGCTACTTTGGAAGAATTAACAAAATTAACTGGAATAGGAGAAGCAAAAGCGAAATTGATTATAGAATATCGTACTAATAAGCCTTTTAAAAAAATCGAGGATATTATGAACGTATCTGGTATTGGAGAAAGTGCTTATGAAAAAATTAAAAATCTTATTACCGTTTAATTTAATTGTTATTCTCTTTTTTTTATTAACAATTGTAAAAATTTCTAAAACCTTTTCAATGCCACTTTATGAAGAAAAAATGTTAGGATATCAAGAAATTAGTGGTATAGTAACCAATATAGAAGAAACTGATTCTAGAAAAAAAATAACTGTTGGAAATATTCTTATTGCAACAAATGGAAGATTTCAATTAGGACAAAGAGTGGTTTGTAAAGGGGAAATATCGATTCCTACTTCTAGAAGAAATTTTTATCTATTTGATTATCAGAAATATTTAGCTAGTAAAAATATTTTTTATACTATGAAAGCAGATTGTCATGTGGAAAAATTTACTTCCTCTTTCTTTTATTCTATTAAAAATGGAATTCTTCACAGAATGGAAAAAAGAAAGAGTGCACCTTATTTAAAAGCTTTTTTATTAGGCGATAATAAAAGTATAGATAAGCATATAAGAGAAAGCTATCAAAAAAATGGAATTAGTCATTTATTTTCAGTGTCAGGTATGCATATTACTTTTTTCTTTAGCTTTTTTAGTTTTTTTATTAAAAAGGAGAAGATACGAGACACTACCCTTTTTTTCTTCCTTTTATTTTATTTGTTTTTGACAAACTTTTCTCCATCCGTTATTCGTGCTAGTCTTTTTTTCTTTTTTTCAAAGATTTTAAAAAAATTAGGGTTTACAACAGTACAATCTTATCTTTTATTTACGATGATAGTGCTTTGGTATCAACCTTATTTTTTATATCATACAGGATTTCTTTACAGTTTTACGATTAGTTTCTTTTTGATTCTTTTTTCTAAAAAACCGGGAAAAGAAAAAAGTTATTTTAAAAACTTATTAGAAATATCTTTATTAGCGCTTATGGCAAGTATTCCTATTCAAATTGAGACAAACTTTTCTTTTAATTTATTATCTCCCATTTATAATCTGTTCTTTGTTCCTATTGTTGCTAACTTTTTATTTCCTGCTTCTTTCTTAGTTTTCTTATTTCCTTTTTTGGATTCTCTTTATTTTTTTCTATTTTCTATTTTAGAAAGTTTTTCTTCATTATTAGAAAAAATACCATCTATTTTAGTTTTATGCCATCTACCTTGGATTGGAGTCATTTTATATTATGCTATTTTTTCTTTTGTTATGCACAAAATAATAAAACGGGAATATAA
>CAZRIC010000086.1:0-5798 GCA_964600095.1 uncultured Muribaculaceae bacterium | reverse complement strand
CTTACGGAACTCATATCTGCTTTTCCACGCAACTGTGAAGTAATAATCCCCATTACTTTTCCCATATCAGAAGGTGCGGAAGCATTTACTTTCGAAATAGCTTCTTCTATAATTTTAACAACCTCTTCTTCACTTAATTGTTCTGGCATATAAGTTTCTAAGATAGCAATTTCTTTTTCAGTTTGCTCCACTAAATCTTCTCTATTACCTTTTTTAAATTCTGTAATAGATTCTTTTCTTGTTTTAATCTGTTTTGCTAATACGGCTAGTACTTCATCATCTTTCAATTCTGCCTTCTTATTTATTTCTTCCAGTTGGATAGCTCCTTTTACCATTCTTAATACTGCTAGTTTTTCTTTATTTTTTTCTTTCATAGCAGCTACTAAATCGGTCAATATTTTTTCTCTCATATTATTCCTCCTATAACAAATAAGGAGCTTTTTTTGAAAGCTCCTCATGTATTTTAATAATTGTTTCTTTCTCTCTTTCGAGTATTTTTAATACCTTCGTTTTTCTTTTCCCTTCTACGAACTCCTGGTTTTTTATAACCATCTTGACGCTCGCGAGCTTTTTTAAGGAGGCCATCTCTAGCATTTTTTTGTTTCATAGTACGTAAAGCACTTTCAACATTCCCATTTTTAACTACTACCTTTGACATTCATTCCCCTCCTTTCACAAACTAACTGTATTATAGCACCTTTCCTATTAGTTTTCAACAAAAAAAGACACTTTTTTTAGAAAAATGGGAGGAATTAAAAATTTTTTCAAAAAAAAGGAAATATCTAGAAAAAACAGACATTTCCCTCTAATGCATAACGCACAATCGTTCCCAGGTATCGACCTAATTCTAAGAAAGCCATACTCCCTATTGTTAATAAAATAAGAAAGAGTATCGTTGCAACAATGCCCATAATTGTTTTTTTATATTTTGCTATATTGGACATACGTTTTTCTCAATTATTCTTCGAATAGCCGAACCAAAACTTCTTCCTACATCTAAAAATGTATTCACACCACGAATAAATGCATTCACTAAAGTAGCACTAATACCGCCACCATTTATTTGCTTTAATTCCTCTTTGGTTAATTCTTTCATATATTACCTCCTTTAATTACAGCGAAGTGGACGAAGAAAGCCATCGATTACACCAACTATGAATACAGCTCCTAAAACTATTAAAGCACCTGTACCAAAAGATATTCCCCCTCCACTAATTTGTTTCATTTCTTTTTCTGTTAATTCTTTCAAATTTTCATCCCTTTCTTTATTTTATCTATTAATTGTTCAAATAAAGTTTTTTTCTCTTTAAAAAAAGATAGCTTTATTTGATTGTTTTCTATTTTCAAGTTTTCCGGTAATTCTAAAAACATAGATACTTCCCATAATGATGCGTGTCCCTCCTCATAAGCAATTGGTTCAATTTTTCTAACTTGATAGGAATAATCCTTTTTTTGAATCATTACTTGGTTAGTAAAAAGGGAAAAATAATTTTCATCAACTACCATCTTTATTACTCCATTTTGATAATAACCTACATATTCCATTCTCTTTTCTACTTGATAAGTGACTGCTAAAAAGAATAAAAGTAAGAATAATACTGCATGAAGTAATATCCAAGCAAAGAAATAGTGAGGAACTTTTTTATTTAAAATAGTATAGGGTTGTAAGTAAATATCAGAAAGTTCCATTTTTTATCACATCCTCAACAATTTTTCCTTGTTCTATACGTATTTTTCTTTGAAACAAATCCATATTTTCTTCTCTATGAGAAATAACAATTACCATTTTATCTTGAAACTCTTTAAACATTTTTTTCAATATTCTTCGTTCTAAATTTACATCAATCTGATTTAATCCTTCATCAATAATCAACATATGAAATGGTCTAAGAAGAGTTCTAGCAAGAATAATACGTTGCCGTTCTCCTCCTGATAAATTAATACCATTTTCTTCTATCAATTGATAATAACCTAAATGACTCTTTTTAGATATTTCTTCTACTTCACAGATTTTTAAAATATTCTTCAATTTTTCATCAGAAACATCACTATCTAATTTTATATTATCCAACATACTTCCTGTATACAAATTTTCGTTTTGATGAATATAACAAATCTTTCTCATATCCCCATAATCATTTATATCATTATCATCTATCAAAATCATTCCTCTAGGTATTTCATAATAACATTTTAACAATTTAAAAAGTGTACTTTTTCCACTTCCGCTAGAACCCAAAACTAAAACTTTTTCATTCTTTCTTATTTTTAGAGAAATATGATGCAAAACCTCTATATCCGGTTTATAAGAATAAGAAAGATTATTAAAAGTAATAGATTCCAAGTTCATATCTTTTAAATAACCTATTTTATTTTTCTCTTTTGAAAAAACAGAAATTCTATTCCAAGCATTTCGTGCTTGTTTTGTATCTCTATCTAAATCTATTAATTCTCTTAAAGGTGTATAAAAATAAAAACTTAAACTTTGAATAGTCAAAAGAGTTGAAAACGTTAAACTATTCTGTCTAACAAAAAGACAGCCAAACAGTAATAATAATAAAGTACTAAATTGTTGTAATATTTCTTTTCCATAATTTTCTAAGCTAATTAAATTTTCAAGTTGGTGAAGTTTTTGTAAAAAGAAGACTCGCTCCTGATTGAGTTTCTTTTCAAAATATTTTTCTAAAGAAATTCCTTTAATCGTTTCAAAAGATCGGATTCCTTCTACTTCTAAATTGGTCATAATAGCATTCTCTTTTTGACATTCCTCTATTCTTTCTTCTAAAGTCTCATGAAAAATTTTAATAATGATTACTTCAAATATAAAAAATATAAGAATTAGCATAGATAGTTTGGAGTGAAGAAAATAAAGACAAATAAAAGAAATAATCATAAGTGGAATATCAATCATAATTGTCATTACCCATTTACTAATTGCAACTTTAATATTTTCCAGTCCTTGGATTCTAGAAATAATATCCCCAGTGGTATGATTATGATAATATTGATAAGGAAGAAATAAAACTTTAAAAAAAGTATCCTTAGTAAGTATTACATCAATTTTCTTTTCTATCCAAATAAATAATCTACTTCTAAAAAATTCACTTGTAATCTTTAAAAAAGTAAGAATAGCAAAAACAGAAAATAAAAACAAAAGATAATCTTCCTTCTTACTACTTTGCAATCCTTTTAACATAGATTCATTATAAAAAGAAGTTACTATTGCATAGATGAGAATAAAGATGGATAAGAAAAAAATCTGGATTAAAAATTTTTCACTACCATTTAATAATCTTCTAATATCATCCCAAGTAATTTTTCGCTTTTGAAAATGTAATAAAGGCATCTTGGGATATAATATTAAAAGGTATCCGCTATAGAAATTTGAAAAATCTTCAAAACTAATTTTTGAGATTTTTTTAGCAGGATCAGCAATTAATAATTTCTTTTTTCTTCTATTAATCTCATAGATAACAATAAAATGTGAATAGGAAGAGTTAACAGTTACATTCGCAATACATGGGCAAATAATATCTTCCTCTAATATTTTTTCTGTTGGGCAAGAAACTCCTTTTGCTTTAAAGCCAATTGATTTTGCCCCTTCTATAAAATTATAGGCAGTCGTTCCATTTTTATCTGTGTGAAGCAAATCTCTTATATCTTCAGAATTCATATATCCCCCATAATACTGCATAATCATAGAAAAACAGGCTACACCACAATCCTTTTCTTCTTCCTGCTTTTCAAATGGATACTTTTTCGTTTTATCACCTCCCTACTTTATTATTAGTGATTTTTACTCTATTTCCTTTTAAAAAAGAAAAAAAGATTCTAAAAAGAATCTCTTAAACTAGTTATTCCCATATCATAATATTTTTCTAAATCTTCTACTTTCCTATTTTGATAATGATAAATATATAAATAATGATCTTTTACTTTCAAAGGAAAATGATTATTATATTTATCTACCAAAGTAGCTTCTTGATTTTCTATTTGATATTTTTTTAACAAATTATATTTCATTACCATTGCCTCTATTGGACCTGATACAATTAATTCTAAGCAAGGATGTTTTCCATAACGATTATGATAACTATCTATTAATTTCTCAATTTGATAATCATTCATTTCATAGGATAAAGTTACTTTTCTTATTCCTAAACTATGAAGAAAAGCTACTGCATAAGAATTTACTACATTCAAAGAAAAATCACTTATAGCATTTTGATAAAATGAAACACTTCCAAGTTCTCCAACTATTACTTTTGCCTTTTCTTCTTTAAGTTGTTCTTGAACTCTAGGTATTTTTAAAATTACTTTATCGTTTTTTATTTCATCAAATATACTTTTATCCACATATATCTCATTATAATTTTTATTTTTTATTTTTTCATAATCTTTTAAAGAAGAAATGTATACACTTTTTTCCTTTTTAATAGGAAAGTCTGGAACATCTTTATAATATTCCCCTTTTGTTATTGCAATTCTAGCTAGTCTTTTTTCTGATATTTTATCAATCGCTTCACGTCTTAATTCGTTTATCTTCTGAATTGGAATAAAAATAGGATTATCACAATCAAATACAATACTATTTATCTGGTAAATAGTTCCCCCTAACTTTTCTAGTTGAGTTTTTATTCTCTCTTGCGTAATAGGAGAATTCATACTTTCTTCAACAATAAAATCACTCACTACTTCGCAAGTATGAATACCATCCTCTATTCTTAATTTCATTGGTAGACCTATTTTGGCTTCAAAAAAGAGTTTTAAGGAAACAAATCTTGAAGGATTAGATATTTTCTTTTGAATTAAAGATAGTTCCTTACTATCTGTTGTTTTTACCACTAAAGAACCTACTTGTATATTTTCTTTGAAAAAGATACGAACAATTTCATTTTTACTCGCCTTTTTGACTTTTTCTTTTCCACACCAAATAGCATCTATTTCTTTTCCAAAGTCCTCTTTATCACCCAAGATTCGAATTCCATCGCCTACTTCTAATTCTTCAATAAGTTTTATCTCTATAAATGTTCCTTTTCTATCTTTTACAATGCCAATAGGAACTCCCATATGATTAGGACGATATTCATTGGTAAAAGAATTATTTTCTTCATGAAATAAAAATCCTTTTGTAAATCCTCTATTAAAAAGTTTCTTTAAAGTATTAATCTCTTCTTTCGTTATTTGAATTTTTCCCGTTTCAAAATAACTATCGATAGCATGTCTATATAGAGAAGTAACAAAATAAACATACTCTGGTCTTTTCATTCTTCCCTCTATTTTAAGACTATCTACCCCTGTTTCTATTAAACTAGGAATATTCCACAAAGTATTTAAATCTTTAGTACTAAGTAAGTAATCTTCTTTATTAATCTTTTTACCATTACACAATAATGTATAAGGTTGTCTACAACATTGTGCACAAGTTCCTCTATTTCCACTTCTACCACCTATTAAACTACTCATCAAACATTGTCCAGAGTAAGAAACACACAAAGCTCCATGAATAAAAATTTCTAGTTCTATAGAAGTATTCTTTTTTATTTCAGAAACCAGTTCAATTGGTGTTTCTCTTGCAAGAACAACTCTTTTTACACCAATTTTTTCTAATAGTTTTGCACCTTCTAAATTATGTATATGCATCTGTGTAGAAGCATGTATCTCTAAATCTGGATATAAACTTCTTAATAAATCCATCATTCCAATATCTTGAACAATAACCGCATCTACAAAAATAGAAACTAAATAATCTACATAAGATAAAAAGTTTTTAACTTCTGATTCATAAATTAAAGTAT
>CAZRIC010000085.1:0-5920 GCA_964600095.1 uncultured Muribaculaceae bacterium | reverse complement strand
CTTAGGCATGCCGCCAGCGTTCATCCTGAGCCAGGATCAAACTCTCCAAAAAAATTAATTTTTTTGTTCAATAATTGTTTCATCCTAACTAATAGTGAATTGACATTTTGCTCAGTTTTCAAAGATCATTCTGCTTCCTTTTCAGGAAAGCAAACTCAGTATATCAAACCCGATAAATATTGTCAAGCTTTTTTTGCTTTTTTTTCAGATTTGACATTTCGTTGATTTTTTTGCTCAACGTTTTCTAATATATCAAATTGTTTTATCAGTGTCAAGCTTTTTTTATAATTTTTTTTAAAACTTGATTTTGTATTTGATATATTTCCTTTTTATATATTTTTATAAAAAGGTAAGAATTTCAAAAAAAAACATTTTTGAAATAATATTTTGTTGCTTTTCGTTCAAAGCCCCTTTAATATAACAGATTAGAAAACAGAAGTCAATAGATTTTTTTATTTTTTTCTGTTTTTTCAAATGTTTACAGCTTTTCCTTGAAGCAATGACATTAATATAACAACTTCCTGATCTTTTGTCAATCATTTTTTACAAAAAAAAGTACATTTTTTAAAATTGTACTTTTTAAGAACTAAAATTACTATTTTCTGCTTCTTTTTTTAAATCTAAATATAGTTTTAAATACTCCTCATTCTTACACTTATCAAACATAATAGAGTGATTTAAATATTCCTCTATTAGTTCTTTCATAGCATGATTAATTACTAAGTCTAAGTCATCTGAGTACTCCATTTTTTTCTTATGATATTGATATTCTAATTTATCTAATATTTTATATTCTCCTTTAGGAAATATTCTTAAGTCCAAATCATAATCTATATACTTTATAGTATTTTCTTCTATTATATATGGTGTTGCTATATTGCAATAATAATAAATTCCATCTTTTTTCATCTGAGAAATAATGTTATACCATTTATTTTTAAAAAAATAGATAATAGCAGGTTCTTTTGTTCTCCAAGTTGTACCTTCCGACTCTATGACTTTTGTTTTATTATTACCAAAAACAATATAATCTTTTTTTATATCTAATACAACGGCTTCATCCCATGCTCGATGAATTTTACCATTGTGCTTATAACATTGTATTTGATAACAGTCTCCTACACAAATTTGTTTCATTCCATCACCTAGCACCATTATATCACAGATTCTAAATTTAGAAAGACTATCTTTTAGAAAGTTCTTCTAAAGCCCTTTGCAATTGATTATCTGTGTCATCACTTGGATTTGATGCATATTCTTTTGAAAGAGAAACTTTAATGTCTGGTTCAATCCCTTTGGTATCGTTTACCCAATTTCCATTAGGCGTCAACCATTTTTTTGTCGTTATTTTATATTGATCTCCACTTTCTAAATTAACCAATTCTTGAACAGTACCTTTTCCGTAAGTTTTTTCACCAATAATAGTAGCATTCAAATTTTCCTTTAAACTAGCAATTAAAACTTCAGAAGCAGAAGCACTATAAGCATTAGAAAGTAAAACAATAGGATATTTTTTAGTATCTGATCCTTTTGAATAAATTTTTTTCTTATTTCCATTCTGTTCTAGCTGATAAGCCACATGAGAAGAATCCATAAAAAGACTTATCATTTTAGAAACAGAAGTCAAGTGTCCACCCGTATTACTTCTAACATCTATAATAAGAGAATCAATTTTTTCTTTTTCCAATTCATTTAATGCATCCTTAAACTGTTTATAAGTATTACTAGCAAAAATAGAAACATATAAATAACCAATTTTCTTACCGTTTTTTTCAAAAACTTTTTTTTCTACTGATGGAATTACCACTCCAGATTTTTTTACTGTAATTTCTATTTCTTTATTATCTCTAGATACTACTAATAAAAAAGTTTGTTGAGTACCCTTTAATACCTTTTGACTAAACTCCGCACTACTTAAATCTTTTGTGCTAACACCGTCAACAGATAAAATAATATCATTTACTTTCATTCCTGCTTTTTCTGCTGGGGAGTTTTCAAAAACTTCTACTACCACCATTTTCTGCGTTTTTGTATCTTTATAAATAGAAACACCTAAACCACTGTAACTACCTTCTAAGGTTAGATTAAGATTACTATAGTCATCTTCTTCCATATACATACTATAGTCGTCTCCCATTTCATCTAAAATACTTTTTAAGGCAACCTCTAATAATTTTTCTTCATCAACTTTTTCATAGTACTTATTTACAATATCTTGATACGTATTTACAAAGTTTTCTAATTCTTTGCTCATTTCCATTCTATTAGTATTCAAATTCTGTGGATGATCTTTCATACGTGCAAAAGAAGCTCCAGCAAAAAAACTAAATAAGCAAGTTATCAAAACTAATATAAAAACTTCCTGTACTTTAAAATCTTTATTTTTATTATTAGTTACTATTTTTATTTCTTTATCATTCATTTCTATCGTCCCCTATTAAATCATAGCATACTACCAATAAAATGTCTATTATTATCGAATTGACCTTAAAATGTCACGTGCAGCGACTAATCCTGTCGCAGCAGCAGTCACTATATTTCCAGCTTTTCCTGCGCCATCTCCAATAAAATAGATATTATCATCCTTTAATTTAAAATTATTATCGGTTTCAATTTCATTACTAAAGAATTTAATTTCTGGGCCATATAATAAAGTGTCATCATTATTTACTCCCGGAATTATTTTATCTAAAGTTTCTAATCCTTCTAAAATATTAGTAATAATGCGATGTGGTAAAACAAGTGCCAAATCTCCTGCAACACAGTCTTTTAAAGTAGGTTCAATGAAACCTTTATTAATTCGATGCCATTCACTTCTTCTTCCTCTTTTTAAATCTTTAATAGATTGAATAATTGGCTTTCCATCTCCTAAAACATTTGCAATTCGTGCAATAGATTCACCGTAGAGCCTAGTATTAGTAACAGGTTGTGTTAAATGCACTTTGGAAATAAAAGCAAAATTTGTATTGTTACTTTTTACTTCTTTTAAAGCATGACCATTAACACAAATATATCCATAATAATTTTCTTTAGCCACAAAACCTCCTGGATTAGTACAAAAAGTACGAATTTCATCTCCATAAGTTTTCGTTTTAATAAAAATGGTTGGGTCATAAATAACATTCGTAATTTCTTCCATAATATCTTTTCTTACTTCTACACGTACACCTATTTCAATACTCTGTGACAAATACGGTATTTTATACTTATCTGCTAACTCTTGTACCCATTTTGCACCAGTCCTTCCTGGTGCTACAATAATAGAATTTCCTTCAATAGTAGTTTCCTTTTTTCCATCTTCATAAGTAATTTGATGATTATTTTTATTTAAAGTTTTAATATCAATAACATTTGCCTTATCAATTAAAGTTACTCCTTGTGACTCTAAATATTTACAAATACCATCTATATATTCTGGAAGATGGTCACTTCCTAAATGTTTTTGTTTAATTAAGAGCAATTTAGCACCTGCTATAGCTACTTTTTTTCGAATTTCCATTGCCTCATCCATATTGCTTGGATAAGTTTCAGCATCCATTTTAAACTTATTAAAAATTAACTCTGTTTCATCAATTAACTGATAAACCTCACTCTCACTCATGTACTTTGTCAAATCACTTTTTCCTAAAGTAGGAATAAAGTTCAATTTTCCATCCGAAAAAGTACCAGCACCACCATAACCAGCTAAAATAGCACAAGGATTACAATTTTGACAAGGAACCCCTTTTCTATTCATAGGGCATATACGTCTTTCTACTTTAAATCCTTTATCTAACACCTTTAACTTTTTATTCTTTGTAATTAATTCATAAGCACTAAATAAACCAGCTGGCCCAGCACCTATGATAATTACATCGTACTTCTTTTGCATATTATCACCATGTTTATTGTATCATAAAATAAATTCCTATGATATAATTTTTCTGGTGATACTATGAAAAAATTCAATATGGTAGATGAAGGATTTATATGTGAAAAGTGCAACAGACAAGTAGAAAAACTAAATTACACAGCAAGAGATCACTGTCCTTATTGCCTATATTCTAAACATGTAGATATTAATCCAGGTGATAGAGCAAACCTTTGCCAAGGACTACTAGTTCCAATAGATATTGAAAAATTTAAAGATACTTTCAAAATCATCTATCGCTGTAATAAATGCGGAGAATATCATAAAAATACCATTGCAATAGATGATGATATGAATAAAATTATTGAATTATCAAGCACAAAATAAAAACATATGAAATTCATATGTTTTTATTCTGGGCAACCACTATTACTATTAACATTTGAGGATGTTACTATACTAAAATATTTTTTATAATTTCCATATTCAAATTTTGGTGTTTCACCACAATAATTAATTAATATTCCCATTCCTTTCCCTAAAGGATCATTTCCATACGTTTGATCAATTTTTTTAGCAACGTCCTCTGAAATAAAGTTTTTATTTACTAATTGATTAAGTGCGTAAAAAGAAAATCGTTGTTTATATTTTTCTGGTTCGGCTAATATACGTTTATAATTTGCCTCTATTGCAATATATTTTTCTTCCATGTCTTCATAAGTAGCAATAGGTGTAGAGCCTAAATAATTAATAGTTACTCCTGGTTTGATATCATCCCTATTTAAAGAATCTTTTACATTATCTGCCAAATTTTTATCTATTGCTTCTTCTTCCACTAAATCTTCAATTGATATAAAAGATAACTTACCCTTATACTCTTTTCCATTTTCCATAGCATAATTACTAGCTCCTTGTTCTATTAAAGCAATTTCATTTTCTGTTAATTCAGCAGTTTGATTACTAAATTGATTTAAAACTTGTGGAAGTGCAATTGTAGCAAGCAATCCTATAATAACAATAACAGCTAATAATTCTACTAAAGTAAATCCTTTTTCCTTCACAATATCACTCCCCTAGTCTATTTTTATTATAGTATAATACATATATTTTTTCAAGAAAAAAAAGAAGTATTAGAATTTCCATACATCTTCCGTAGGGTTCTCTTCTTCCTTTTTTGTTTCTGTAAATAAGTAAGAAATATCATCCATTCCTAAATCTGCCGCTGTTGTATCCTGCTCTGACTGAGAATTTGAAACAGGCATGTTTTCTATTGAAGGGGTAACTTCTGGTATTACCTCTTCAGTTGAGACAGTAGGAATCTCTGGTGCTACCTCTAAATCTAAAGATAAATCCATTGGGGCATTTTCTTCTTGAACTTTGTTCTCTTCTACTGGTATTTCATTTACCAATGGTACAGACAAATCTTCCCCTGTTTCTGTTATTGTACTTGGAATTTCTCCATCTATATCTACATTTGGAGAGTCTACAGCCAAATCATCTAACCCAATTGGATTTGTAGGAATTTCATCTACTTCTCCCATACTAGTTTCCATTGGATTTCCTTCTACCATAATAGTAGGAACTGAAGTTGGCTCAATAGGATCCACCACTGGGATATCAGAAGTAGTTTCTATCTTAATTTCATTATCTTTTTGTTTCTTACTATCTCCCTTATCATCTTTTTTTGATTCTCTTTTCTTTTCTACACTATATCCAATCATTGCCATAAAAATGAGAATGCCAAATATAATTAGCCAAACATTATTTTCCATAATAAATTCTGTCACTCTACCACTTCCTATTCTTATAGTAATATCTTACCATTAATTGTTTATTTTTACAATATTTTTATTGTGATAAGTAATCTTCTCCCTTAAAAGGTTCTGTTCTAAGTAAATTAGGATAGTCCTGCTGACGGAGAACCTCATATAAAACTAGTGCAACACAATTAGAAAGGTTTAAAGACCTGATATGATCATTAGTTGGTATACGAAAACAAGAATCTAAATAGTTTTTTAATATCTCTTTTGGTACTCCTGTACTTTCTTTTCCAAAAATTAAATAAATTTC
>CAZRIC010000084.1:669-5931 GCA_964600095.1 uncultured Muribaculaceae bacterium | reverse complement strand
TAAAGCATCAATTTCTCTAACAACGATTCCCTTTGCACTTCCACCAATGGATGGATTACATGGCATATCTGCAATATTCTTAATGTTTCCCGTTATTAATAAAGTTTTATGGCCTTTTCTAGCACTCGCCAAGGCTGCTTCACATCCAGCATGACCTCCACCTACTACAATAACTTCATACATAAGTACCACCACACATTTCTATCTCACATATTATAATACAGAATTTTTATTTTCACAACTAAAAAAAGAGACTATGTCTCTTATAATAATGTTGGACGTAAAAAAGAAAATATCTCTAAATTTCTTAAAATTCCATAAATAACTAAAAGAAATAAAAAACAACTTAATAGAATAGTCTTATTTCTCTTATTGATTTTAATAGGAATAAATAGTTTTAAAAGAAAATAAATTATGAAAAGGATTAAAGATATAAAAAGAAATGGATTATAACGAAAGGCCTGATAAAAATTTCCATTAAAAATAGATTGAAACATTCTTGTAATTCCACACCCAGGACAATAATATCCTGTTAATGTATAAAAAACACAATCAATACTTATTTCTAATTTAATATAAAGATAAATACATAAGAAAAATAGTAAGAAACTTACTATTTTTTTAATAGAATTAATCCCTAAGTGGTCTTCCTTGTGCATCAGTTCTAATGCTTCCAGTAAGAATCATAATTCCTTCGATAAATCCCCAAAGTCCACCAATACCACACGTTACGATAGTAACAATAATTTGAGTAACACCTTTACTACTATTTCCTAAATAAAAATTATGGATTCCCCAAGCACCAAGAAAAATTCCTAATAAACCTGCTGCCATTTTAGATTTTAAAGTTGGATCAACATATTGTTGTTGCATATTTGGTTGATTATACATTGGTTGCCCATTACTCATTTGTGGTTGCCCGTTATTCATTTGTGCTTGTTGTGGTTGTCCTAATGGAGCACCACAGTTTGGACAATTTAAATAATAATCTTCTACCTGAGTTCCACAGCTTGAACAAAACTTTGACATATTCTACATCTCCCTCTATTTCTCTATCAGTATAACATAAAAACTTTATAACGAAAAGAGATTTTTCTATTTTCCCAAACAAAACTTACTAAACATATCATTAATTAATTCTTCACTATAAGTTTCACCTATTATCTCTCCTAATAAATTCCAAATAGTTTTTAAATCTATCTCAATCATATCAATTGGTAAATTTTGCTTTATTCCTATATAAACAGCATCTAAACTTTTTAAGCACTGTTTTAATAAAGAAATACTACGAGCACTACTTAAATAAGTATAATCACTTTGTTCAATTTCTTCTAAATGAAATAGATTTTTAATTTCTTTTCTTAATTCTTCTATCCCTTTATTTTCTAATGCAGACATATAAATAATTGGAATATCTACTTTTGGAATTTCTAAGTGGGATTTTAAATCATTTTTATTAACAATAATAATGGAAGGCTTTGACTTGATTTTTAAAAGCAATTCTTTTTCCTCCTCTGTTATTTCTTCATTATTATTTAAAACATATAAAACTAATTCTGCCTTTTCTATCCATTCTAAACTTTTTTGAACTCCGATACTTTCAACAGCATCATTTGTATCACGAATTCCTGCTGTATCTATCATATGAAGAAGAATACCATCTAAAGCAACATCTCCCTCAACAATATCACGTGTTGTTCCTGCTATATCTGTTACAATTGCTTTTTCTTCTTCTAATAATCTGTTTAAAATACTACTTTTTCCTACATTTGGTTTTCCAACTATAGCTGTTTTAATTCCCTCTTTAATAATAGAACCTGTCTCTGATCTACTTAGTATTCGTTTAATTTCCTCTTCTATATAAGAAATGTTTTCTTTTATTTTTTCAATTGTCACTACTTCTATATCCTCATATTCAGGATAATCAATATTAACTTCTATATTAGAAATGATATCTACTAATCTTTTTCTTAAGTTATGAATCATAGAAGATACGTTACCTGTCATTTGAGAAAGCGCTAAAGAACGAGATTTTTCTGTTTTAGCAGATATTAAATCCATTACCCCCTCTGCTTCTATTAAATCTATTCGACCATTTAAAAAAGCTCTTTTCGTAAATTCACCAGGTTCTGCTAAACGGCAACCATTTGTTAAAAGTAATTCCAATATACGATTAGTAGTAGCAATACCTCCATGAGAATTAATTTCAATAACATCTTCTCTCGTAAAAGTTTTAGGAGCCTTCATGATAGATAACAATACCTCATCTATTTTTTCTTCACCAACTTTTATAAAACCATAATGAATAGTATGAGTATCACATAAACTTAAATCTTTACCACTCCATATTTTATTCACAATTTCAATTGCCTCATTACCACTTACGCGAATAATAGATATTGCTCCTACTCCAAGTGCTGTTGATATAGCAGCTATAGTATCTTCCATGATATCACCTCGTCCCATTGATTTTAACATAAGTTTAAAAAAAAAGAAATAACTAGTTGTTATTTCTGTGCTTGTACTGCTGTAATTGCAATCACACCAACAATATCTTCTTTTGAGCATCCTCTAGATAAATCATTAATAGGAGCAGCAATACCTTGTGTAATTGGCCCATATGCTTCCGCTTTAGCTAATCTTTGAACTAATTTATATCCAATATTTCCTGCATCTAAATCTGGGAATACCAATACATTAGCATGTCCTGCTACCTCACTATTTGGCGCTTTTGAACTAGCTACACTAGGAACTATAGCAGCATCTAGTTGCAATTCTCCATCTATTTTATACTGAGGATATTGTTCTTTAGCAATTCTAGTTGCTTCTACTACTTTATCAACATCAGCATGATTTGCACTTCCCATTGTAGAATGAGATAACATTGCTACCTTTGGTTCTTCTTGTACTAATAATTTAAAGCTTTCTGCACTACTAGCAGCAATAGCAGCAAGACGCTCTGAATCTGGGTTTTGTTCCAAACCAGAATCTGCAAAAATAAAAGTTCCATTAGAGCCATATTCACAATTTGGCACTACCATTAAAAAGAATGCTGATACTAATTTTACTCCTGGTTTTGTTTTAATAATTTGTAAAGATGGTCTTAAAGTGTTAGCAGTAGAATGACAAGCTCCACTTACTACTCCATCTGCATATCCTAATTTTACTAACATACAAGCATAATACATATAATCTGTTAACAATAATTCCTTAGCTTGTTCTAAAGTCATTCCCTTTTCTTTTCGAAGTTCATATAAAGCATTGGCTAATTCTTCAGTTTTAGAATCAGTAGTTGGGTCTATTACTTCAATTTTTTCTAACGATATTTCTTTTATAGGATTACCAATCAATATAATATCCGCTATTCCTTGCTTAGTTGCTTCTAGGGCAGCATCTATTACTCTTTCATCCATTGTTTCTGGCAATACAATTTTTTTCTTTTGCATACGTGCGCGTTCTTTAATTTGTTCTATAAAGTTCATTTTATCACCTTCCTAAAATATTTTATCAAAAATAAAAAGAAAAATCATTACCGAATTTCCTTTATTTTAATCTTATGAAGAGGTCTTTCAATAAGTCTTTGACTTTTTTGATAATTAAATACTTCATTACCAGTAAATTCTATATCTTTCTCCTCACCTATACTTTCTAGAATATCATAAATAGATAAATTCATTAAATATTCTAGATAATCCCATAATTCTGGATGTCTTCTAATTAATTCGTTTAAACTAACTCTATTTTTTTTAATCCATATGAGAGGAGAAAAATAAAATGATGCAGACTCTCCTATTAAATAAGACTCACTATAATCATAAATTGGCGCAAAAGAAACTGCTTTGTTATCCTTTATTTTTACTTGCAAATTACTACTATGTCTATCTATTTGGGCCATTTTTAAATCTAAAGCAATTAATTTCAAAGCATCTGAATATAAAGATGTATCCTTTAACATATCTAAACCATCGGTAATACAAAAAGCAACAAATGGATTAAGTGCTGATAATAAAACTTTAATAGAATAACTAGGAAGTTGAAAGTAATCTTTAAAATATTCATAACTATATCCCTCTTCATAAAAGGGTTTGGATAAAGCTTGAAATCCTGTAGTTGTTTCCCCTATTTCATAATCTACCGTATCTAAATCTAACTTTTTAGCCAAATGAGAACCGATTAATTCATTAATCATACGATAATTACCTAATGATTTCGTATAAAAAATAGAGCCATTCGCATTTACTACTAAATTTCTAATATTTTGATTATCAACTGGAATATGATACCTTCTATATTCCTCCGCAGTTGGATTATGATATTCAAAACGAATTACCTTACTATTATTATTAAAAATCATATATTTCCTCTTTTCTAAAATTTTATTTTTTCATCTTTATTGCTTGATCAATTAATCTATCATTTTGTTCTTGACTCAATTGATATTCTTTATATTCTTCTGGCGTAAAAATAATTCCTTTTTCTTCCTCTATTCCGTGCAATATCTCTTCTATCGAAACTTTTCTTAAAAACTCTACATAATCTCTTAACTCTGGATAATGAGAAAATAAAAGTTGAAGAGTTAAAGTAGTATATCTAATAAAAGCAAAAGGATTAGCATAAGATAAATCAAAATAAACATTATATGCTCTACTATAATCATAGACTGGCGCTAAATCGATAGTACCTCTAGAATCTATTTTTATTTGCATATTAGATTTATGTCTATCATGTTGTGCCATTTTTAAGTCTACTGCTATTAATTTTAAATTATTATCATAAAATGGGGTTCCACGATAAAGTTTTAATGTTTTCATATTATAATAAACAGGAATCGCCTGTAAAATAGGATTTCCTAACTTTCTCCAACAACTTTTATAATGATGTTCCTCTAAAAAGCTTAAAACCGATTGATATTGATAACCTTCTTCATAAAATACCTTAGATAAGGCAAATAAAGCACCATCACTTTCGCGTTTGCTAATTTCATAATCTACCGTATCTAATCCTATCCTATGAGCTAAATAACTTCCTATCAATTCATTAATTAAAAATGGGGTTCTTAATCCTTTATAACAGTAAATATTATCTCCTACTTTTGTTAAATAAGGAATAATAGACAAAAACTCCTTTGGAATATTGGATAATTTTATTTCCTCATCAGTAGGATCTATTTTTTGAAATGGAATTACCCTACTATTTTCTGTAATAATCATACAACCCCTCCAAAACGTGGCTTATTATAACAAAAAAAAGAAAGTTTGTCAC
>CAZRIC010000084.1:0-659 GCA_964600095.1 uncultured Muribaculaceae bacterium | reverse complement strand
ATATACTTAATAACAACACAACGATTTGGTTCTTCTCCGACACTTTCCGTTGTTACATTACTAAAGTCACTTAGTAAGGCATGTACAATTCTTCTTTGATAAGAATTCATTGGATCTAATTTAGCATCTGTTTTCGTTTTTTGTACTTCTCTTACTATATTTTTAATTTCATATTCAAATCTCTTTACTTTTTTTGCTCTATAATTAGAGGCATCCAAATTAATTTTCACAGTCATTCCTGTTTGATTTTGAATAGATTGTCTTAAAAGAAATTGAATGGCATTCATGGTTCTTCCTTCTTTTCCTATTAAAATAGGATTATTATTAGATACCATAGTAACTGTAAATATATCTTCCTCTTCTCTTACCTCTAACTGAATATCTACATTCATACCAGTTCCAATTGATTTGATATATTCCTTAATATAACTTATTACATCTTCTTTTTTAATAACATTCATTTTATAATAATCTTCTGATTCTTCTGATTCTACTAAGATATCAGATGCATACACATCTAAATCTTCAATACACTTTTCGTAACATGATTCTTCATCTTCAGCTTCATATTTATACAACTTTATCATTTTTTCGTACTCCTTTTAACTATCAAATTTTGAATAATGGTAAATGCATTATTAGTTATCCAGTAAAAAATA
>CAZRIC010000083.1:2217-6009 GCA_964600095.1 uncultured Muribaculaceae bacterium | reverse complement strand
TAGCTGCAACTGGAACTATTGCTTGGTTAAAAAGAAGAAAAGCAAAAGCAAAGATTCAGCAAGAAGAAGATGTTAGAAAATTAGTAGAACAGTTGTTACAGGAAAGAGATGAGATGAAAGAAGGAGGCAAAACGAAATGATTGAACGTGGAGAAATATGGACATTAGATGAAGAAAAAAAATATGTAGTTGCCTCTATCATAGAAATTGAACAAAAAGTATATGTATATCTTGTTCGAAAAGAAGATTATAAGAAATATGTTATTGGTGAATTTGATGGGGAAGGTATTAACGAAATTGAGGACCCTGAATTATTAGAAACATTATTGATAAGATTTAATGAAGATTTAAAAGTAAATCTTCCTAATATATTAGCAGAATATTTATAAGGTGGAAGTACTCCACCTTTTTTTGGGAGAAAAAATGGAAAAAATTATATATGAGGTATTAGATTTAATAGAAAAAAATGGTTTCAAAGCTTATATAGTAGGTGGATATCCTAGAGATTGCTATTTAAATATAGTAAGTGAGGATTATGATATTTGTACTGATGCTACTCCAGAGCAGTTAAAGAAGATTTTTTTAGAGATACTTTCAGAAAATTATGGATCATTAAAGATTCGTTATCAACAAAAAGTAATAGAAATTACTACTTTTAGAATAGAAAATAGCTACGTTTCTACACGTACACCAATTATTTCTTATACTAGTTCTTTAAAAGAAGATTTAAATAGAAGAGACTTTATTATGAATACACTTTGTATGGATAAATATGGAAATTACATTGATTATATGGGGGCGATTCATGATATTGAAAATTGTGTGATACGTTCAGTAGGAGACCCTAATCAAAAAATGAAAGAAGATCCCTTACGAATTTTAAGGGCAATTCGCTTTTCTTCTATCCTTAAATTTAAAATTGATGAGGAGTTAGAAAATGCGATAAGAGAAAATTCTGTTTTAGTAGCAAATTTATCTTATTATAGAAAAAGAGAAGAATTAGATAAAATTATTTTATTTAACGAAGGTATAGAATTATTAAAAAAATATGATTTAGATAAAATTTTAGAATGTAGTTTCCAAGAAATTATTGTAACAGATTGTATAGAAGCTATGTGGGCTCAAATTAATTGTTCTAGTAATTATCCATTTTCTAAAAGTGAAAGAAAGAAAATAGAAACAATTAGGATTTTACTTAATAAGAAAAAAATGGAAGATATTGATTTATACTACTATGGTTTGGATATTTGCAAGTGCGTTTCTAAAATTTTGAAAATAAATTTTGAGATTTTAAAAAGAAGATATCAATTACTACCAATTCATTCTAAGAAAGATATACTTATTTCAGCACATACTATAAAAGAAATAACGAATATACATCCTTCTATTTGTTATCCTATTTTAGAAAAAGAAATATTAAGTGGAAGATTAATGAATAAAGAGGATGACATTGAAAAGTTTTTATATTCATATTTTGTAGAAAAATAAAATAAGATAAATTAGTATGAAAAAAGTTTATCTTATTATTATTTTAGTAATTATTAATTTATTTTTATTATGTGGAAAAATTTATTCCAATAAATTAAAGACTATCGATTTAAAATTAAAGGAAGATGAAATTGCTATTGTTATTTTATCTTTACAAAATAGTAAAAGTTTTCTTTTAAAAGTACAGGATATCTATTTATTGTATACCGTTTTTTACCAGAGTGGAAAAGATTTAGAGAATAGTGTATCTCTTTTTACAGATAAAGTAGATTATGTTTTTATGAATGAAGAATATCCATTAAGCTATCCTTATAAGATTCATTTGGATGGTCTAACGGTTATTCAAAACGTGCAGTTAGAGCCTAATAGAATACATTATAATAATTATACTTTTTGCATAAATGAAAAAGAGAATTGTGATTTTATTTATTTAACAAAAGAAATTGGTAATATTCATCAAAAAAGCGCAATTTTCTATGATGAATCTTTATCCAAAGAATATATTGAATCCTTTCACGATGATTGGATAGATGTCTATAAAACGACTAATGAAAGTTATACTATTTTAATCTTAGGAAATGATTATGAGGTTATTCATTTAGACCAGTAGATTATTGCGAAAGTAGGGATATTATGCTATAATTGTTAAAGAGAGGAATGAAAAGGATGAATAATAACTATAATCAGTATAATCAATATAATCAACCAAATGGGATGAATCAGATGCCACAAAATAATATGCCTAATATGATGCCACAACAACCTGTTCAGCAAATGCCACAGGCAATGCCAGGAATGATGAATATGCAACAAGGAAATCAAACTTTACCATCACAAAATAATGGTATGAATGACTTCAAGCAAAAGTTAGCAAGTTTGGATAAGAATAATGTAAAGAAGATTATTGGAATGGTATGCGGAATTCTATTAATATTATCTGTATTTTTGCCATATGTTTCTATTAGATTTTTGGGAAGTACTTCTCATGTTAGTATTATGAATGCAACAGATACTACATTATTCAAGATTGTATTCTTAATTCTATCAGTAATACCTATTGTAACATTCTTTTTTCAAAAGGCAAAAAGATTATCTTATTTAACTTCAGGGTTTGTATTATCTTTTGTTATCAATACATTAGATAGTGCAGATGGTTTAAAAAATCTATCTTTTGGTTTTTATTTTATGGTTATTGCTTCTATTGGCTTATTAGTACTTTGCATTATGGAAGAGATTCCAGAGTTTAAGGAAATGTTTACTTCTAAACCATCAATAGTAGGAGGAACAACAGCTTCTGCTAATGTGAACATGCAAGTACCACCAGCAATGGCTCCAGCTGCCCAAGCACAACCTGGAGCACCAGTTCAACCAGTTGTTCAAACGGTTGAGGTATGTAATTTTTGCGGTCAACCAAAAAGAAACCCAACAGATATTGTTTGCCCAAGTTGCGGTCAAAGATATTAAAGAAAGGCTTATGCCTTTTTTTCTTGCCCTAATAAGTTCTTTCTTGTATAATATTGCTAGGTGATGTTATGGAGCAGGTTTTGGAGTTGTTGAAAGATAGAACCTATCAGATTCCTAAGTTATTACTTTTCAATTATCGAAAATTGGGATTAACTGATCAGGAGTTTGTTATGATTTTTTATTTATGGAATAGTGAAGATAGCAGCTATAATCCTAAACAGATAAGTAATAATTTAGGTATTTCTTTAAATGATGTATTAGAAATTATTAATACATTATCAGAAAAGGGTTTTTTAAGCCTAAATATTGTAAAGATTAATAATATTCGAAGTGAAATTATTAGTTTAGATCTTTTATATGAAAAGCTTGCCTTTTTACTATTGAAAGATGAGACAAAAAAGGATAGTAGTAGTTTATTTGCTATCTATGAAAAAGAATTAGGTAGAGCTTTATCTCCAACAGAGATAGAAATTATTCATGGATGGCTTGATAGTGATGCGACGGAAGAAATGATTATTTTAGCTTTAAAAGAAGCTATCTATAATGGAACTACTCATTTTAGATATATTGATCGTATTATTTTTGAATGGTTAAAAAAGGGGATAAAGACAAAAGAGGACGTGGAAAAAAATAGGAAAGCATTTAAAAAAAATAAGACAAAAGAAAAGCAAAATTTATTTAATGATTTAGATGGATATGATTGGTTAAATGATTCCCAAAATAGTTGAGTATTTAGATTTCCTATTTTACAGTGAACGGGCACAGTTTTGAGGGGGAGGAAAAGAAAACGGAGAATACGAATTTTGCTCTTTTGGTAGCGAAGCATTTTTCCGAGCCTTTT
>CAZRIC010000083.1:0-2207 GCA_964600095.1 uncultured Muribaculaceae bacterium | reverse complement strand
AATTAAATTATCAAAAAGATTACGAACTACTATTAGCAGTAATGATGAGCGCACAAACTACTGATAAAAGAGTAAATATGGTAACTTCTATTCTTTTTCAAAAATATCCTACATTAGAGTCTTTATCGCATGCTGAAATAGAAGATGTTATAGAAATTATAAGACCAATTGGAACTTATCAAAGAAAAGCATTCAATATTATTTCTATTTCTAAAGACTTATTAGAACATACATCAGGAAAAGTACCTAATGATAGAAAATTTTTGGAGAGCTTATCTGGGGTTGGTCATAAAACTGCTAATGTTGTACTATCTAATCTTTATGATGAAAATTGTATTGCAGTAGATACTCATGTTACTAGAGTTAGTAAACGTTTAGGTTTAGCGAAAGCAAATGATGATGTTCTTACTATTGAAAAAAAATTAACGAAAAAATTTAAAGGTTATTCTCTTTCTAGATTACATCATCAACTTGTCTTATTTGGTCGTTATCATTGTAAATCGATGGCTCCATTGTGTGAAAATTGTGCTTTAAAAAGCTTTTGTTTAGAATACCAAAAAAAGAATAAGAAAAAAGAAAAATAGAATTTTCTTTTTTTATTTACAAAGGTATTTTTTTGTACTATAATAAACAACAAAAAACGGAGGTGAGATTGTGAATAAACAGCAATTGCCAGTAATTATACTGAAAGACCTCGTTTTGCTTCCTAATAATGAATTAAGACTTGAAATAGAAAACAAATTAGGTAGTCAAATTGTAAAAGCTTTAGATTTAATTGGTGAGGATAAGATATTTGTAGTTACCAAATCAGATCCATTAGAAGAAACAACAGAACTTAAAGATATGCCTTCTATTGGTACTTTAGCGCAAATTAGTAGTAAATTAGAATTACCAAATAAGAAAATGCGTATTGTTTTGAAAGGAATTTCTAGAGCAGTATGTTATGAATATAGTTATACTTTTTCGAAAGTTATTCAAGGAGATATTTCTGTTATCCAAGAAGATGAAGTAGAATTAGAGTTAAATATAGCAATTAGTCGAAAATTAAAAAAAGAGTTAGATAGTTATATTAAAATGGTTCCAGATATTAGTAATAGTGTTATAGCGCGAATTGATAGTGCAGAAAGTATTAGTACCATAACGGATATTATTGTTCATTATTTAGTTCTACCTTTAAAAAGAAAGCGGGAATATCTAGAATGTTCTAATCCACTTAAAAGAACGGAAATGATTCTAGAAGATATTTATCAAGAAGAAGCTCTAGTAGAAATAGAAAAAAGAATTGATAGTAAAGTAAAGACTACATTAGAAAATTCACAAAAGGATTATTTACTACGTGAAAAGGTTAGACTTATTCAAGAAGAATTAGGTGACACTTCTATTCATGATAAAGAGGTTAAGGAATTAAAAAAAGAATTAGAAAATCTTACTTGTTCACCAGAAGTTTACGAAAAAATATTATTTGAAATTAATCGTTATGAGGCCTTATCACCATCTTCTCCAGAAATTGGTATTACTAGAAATTATATAGATTGTTTATTACGTCTTCCATGGGATTTTGTAACCAAAGATAGAGAAGACTTTCAACAAATAAAAAAGAGTTTAGATGCTTCTCATTATGGCCTAGAGAATGTAAAAAATAGAATTATTGAGTATTTAGCAGTAAAGAAATATAGTAACAATCTATCAGGCCCTATCATTTGTTTAGTCGGTCCTCCAGGAACAGGAAAAACTACTTTAGTTCAAAGTATTGCAAAGAGTATTAAACGTAATTTTGTGAAAATATCTGTTGGTGGAGTGGATGATGAGGCTGAGATTATTGGCCATAGGAAATCTTATTTAGGAGCTAGTCCTGGTAGAATTATAGATGCTATGATGAAAGCGAAGAGTAAGAATCCTGTTTTTTTAATAGATGAAGTCGATAAAATGTCTAAAGGAATTAAAGGAGATCCTTCTAGTGCTTTACTAGAAGTTTTAGATAATGAACAAAATAGTTCTTTTAGAGATAATTATTTAGAAATAGAGTATGATTTATCACAGGTTATGTTTATTTTAACAGCAAATTCTACAGAAAATATTCCTTTGCCTTTATTAGATCGTTTAGAGATTATAGATATATCAGGTTATACGGAATATGAAAAAAAAGATATTGCTAAAAAGTATTTAATTCCTAAATTGTGTAAAAGTCACGGTCTAAAATATGTAAA
>CAZRIC010000082.1:0-6027 GCA_964600095.1 uncultured Muribaculaceae bacterium | reverse complement strand
GAGACACCAAATATTTCCCCTGTAAAATACCCTTTTTTATATAGAGAAACTTACGAGCCCTCTTATTTAGATGAGGTTAAAGATAGTATGTTAGATGTAGTATCACAGCTAGAAGATTTATATAATTTTGAAAAGTATTATGAAGGTGATTTTATAATATTAAAGTATAATTTTTCAAAGCTTATGCAGAACAGTAATACTTTCATTCAGTCTAAACTTTTGTTTAATAAAGAAAATGTTGTTATAGATTATGAAATAAAGTCAAAAAATAACAAAGATATTATCCGTGGAACAATAAAAAGTTAAAAGGTGTGATGTTTTAAGATGTTGTTAATTGAAAACAAAAAATTAATGAAAGAATGGAATTGGGACAAAAATAAAGATTTAGATCCTAATAAAATTACTTATGGGAGTCATAAAAAGGTTTGGTGGAATTGCCCTAAAAAACATAGTTATGAAATGGCTGTAAATAGTAGAACAAGTGGTAGCGGATGTTATTATTGCTCAGGAAATAGGCTTTTAAAAGGTTTTAATGATTTTGAAACATGGTGCCACGAGAATGATATGGAATGTCTTCTAAATGAATGGCATCCTACTTTAAATGGCGACATAAAACCATCTGACATTATGAAAAAAACAGGAACACCATACTATTGGATTTGTTCAAAAAATAAAGAACATGTTTGGACAGCATCACCACATAATAGAAGCAAAGGAACTGGATGTCCACATTGCTCAAAACATTTAGTAATTAAAAGATATAGAGATTTACAATCAGAATTTCCAGAGTTAGCTAATGAATGGCATCCTACTTTAAATGGAAAAGTTAAACCATCTAAAGTTTCTGCAAAGTCTGGAAAGGCATATTATTGGCAATGTCTTAAAAATAAAGAACATGTTTGGACAGCATCACCTCATAGTAGAACTAAAGGGAATGGGTGTCCACATTGTTCAAAGGATTTAAAAACCTCATTCCCAGAACAAGCTATATATTTTTATGTTAGTAAGTTTTTTAAAGATACCTATAATGGATTCCAATTTATTAAGGATAAGCAAAAATATGAAATAGATATATTTATTCCATCATTAAAAATAGGAATTGAATATGATGGCTATTATTACCACAATTCTGAAAAAAGCAAAAATAAGGATGAAAGAAAAAATAAATTTTTAGCAGACAATGGAATATTTCTAATTAGAATAAGGGAATCAGGGCTTATTAAAATAAATATGGATTACTGCAAAATAATTGAATATAAGAGAGATCCTCAATGCCTTAATTTAAATGAGGTTATAAAGAAAATACTTAAAGAATTGAAAATATGTACATTTGATATTGATATTGAGCGAGATAGAAATTCTATACTTGAAAAATTCAAATGCGAACTATCTAAAGGAAATTTAAAAGAAAAGTTCCCAGAGGTTGCGAGTGAATGGCATCCACTAAAAAATGGAGCATTAATGCCAGAAATGTTTAGACCATATTCTTCACAAAAAGTTTGGTGGCTTTGTTCGAATTGCAATTATGAATGGAAAATACAAATTTCAAAAAGAACATTTAATGATTATGGATGCCCAGCATGTAGTAAGAAGCATGCTAGCAAAGATTATAATTTAAAAGTATGCTCTCCAGATTTACTGGAATTTTGGGATTATAATAAAAATATCAATATAAATTCAACTGATTTACTTCCTTTTGATTCAAAAGTTGTATGGTGGATATGTCCTAAATGTTCAAAAAGTTATCAATTAAGTGTAAGAGATAGACAGGGTAATATAAAATGTCCATATTGTTCTAATCGCAAATTATATAAAGGAGTTAATGATTTTGAAACTTGGTGTCATGAGAATAATATGGAGTATCTTTTGGAAGAATGGCATCCAACAAAAAATGCAAATACTCCCGATAATATAATATTTAGTGCAAAAACTAAAAGAAATAGTGCTTGGTGGTTATGCAGCCATTGTAAAAAAGATTATCAAAAAAGTATTAATAGTAGAATTAAAGATAAGCAATGTCCAAATTGTAACAAAATTAGAAATATATAATGTTTCTATGTAATTTTCAAGATTATCCGTTTTGTTGGATAATCTTTTTGTATAAATAAAGACCATTATTAAATTTTATATTAATCCCACTTATTTTGAGAAAAAATTTAATTTGGGATATTAATAACCCTTAATATTTAAGGAAAAAATCAATTTGTGAATTGATTTTGGGATAGATTTTGCAAGTGCAAAATAAGCTTGATACCACATTAAACCTTTATTTTAATTGGTTAAAATAAGGGTAGGGGTGCCATCATCTTATCCTGATAGAAAAAAATAGCCATTTTTTGGCTATTTTTGGGATATTTTAATTGATAGTTGTAGTTAAGATTCCTAACTTTATTTTGTCCTCTATGGTAGTTAATTTTTCATTTGACCATATAGGGATGATTTTAAATAATTTTTCATTTTCATTATAATCAAAGTTTATTTCAGTTGGTAAATCGAGTATTGTATTTTCAAATGTTGGATGTTCATAGAAATTAATATGATTGTATTCTTTTAGTTCTTTTAAATAATTGTTAAGTTGCTTTCTTGTGAGTGGGCAAGATACTTTTGTTAGTATCTTTTCATCATTTGAGATTAATGACATATCAATTTCGGATAATCCTATATCAGTTAATTTATTAATTTTTTCTTTATATAATAATTTTAACTTTATATCTGTTAGTTCAATTCCATATTGTTCTTGTTTATTCTTTTTGAAAGTGATACTCTCAACATATCTTGAAATGAATTCTTGCTTTTCTTCTTTTGATTTTAACTCCCATTCGTTAAGTATGAATTTGTTATTTAATTCATCATCAAATAGCAATCTATTAATGTCTCTATTTACCATAATATTTTCAGGAGTAAACTTTTTCATGTTACCTAATTTCGTCTGTTCTTCTTTTCGTTGGTTTAGGTTATCTAGTTTTTCATTAATTATTTTCAGTTCTTCTTTAAAATCATCCATTTCAATAATGCCTTTTATATAAGCAGTTTTGATTCTATCTTTTTGTTTATTTAGGTTATTAATATCTTTATCCAAGTCATTAGTTTTAGATGCATTTTCCTTATCAGCAAATAGGGGAAGGTAAAGATTATTGTATTCGTTATCGAACTTTAATAATTCAGTTATAATAGTAGTAAACTTCTTTTCAACATAATCTTCACGAATATTAACTCTACAAAACTCACAGTTATAATACATATACTTTTTCTTCTTACCACCAGAACCTTTGCACTTCATTATTTTCCCACACTCTGGGCATTTTAGTTTTTGAAAGAAAGTGTAGACTCTATCTCTTGTATAGGTTCGTTGATTTTTATCTTTTTGAATTTGACATTCTTCCCAAATATATCTCGGGATAATTGGGTCAACTACATTCATAAATATTACTGGTTTCTTCTTTATTTTAGAATGTATTCTTTTATATTGTTCATAGTCTCCCATATAGAGTCTATTGTTGATAATTTTATCAATATGTGAATCTAACCAGTGTTTATTTAATATCTTTTCTTTATTTAATTCATTCGCAACTTGTTGATAACTTTTACCTTTTAAATACATATCATAGATTTTTCTAACGATAGGGGCAGTTGATTCATCAATCACTGTTTTTTTATTTCCATCCTTTTTATAACCAAATGTTACTTGTCCAGGTAAATGTCCAGATTTAATTGCTCCATTAAGTCCAAATTTAGTTCTTTCACTGGTTATCTCTATTTCTAATTGAGAAAGTACAGTAAGCATTCTAACAAAGAATCTACCATTAGCAGTAGAAGTATTAACATCATCTCTATCACATACTAGATAACAATTATACTTTTCTAATTGACTAATAAGTTCTTCTAAATCTCTAACAGAACGGGTGACTCTATCCAGTTTATAAGCCACTATGTAGTTTATTTTCCCATCTTTCATATCATTTAGCATTTCTTTAAATTGTGGTCTATGTTTCATATCTTTAGCCGAGATACCAGCATCACAATAGACTTTATATACTTCATATTCCTTATAAGTACACAGCTGTTTTAATTTTTCTTCTTGTTCTCCTAAACTAAATCCTTCTCTAGCCTGATCTTCTGTTGATACTCTTATGTAGATACCTGCAATTTTTTTATCTTCCATATAATCCCTCCCTTAAGATAAATTAGCATCCTTAAAATGACTATCTAGTTCAGACAACTTATATTTATTATTTAAACTATTGATATAAAAATAGTCATTTCCATTAAAGAAAAGAAAGATAAAATTATTGATAATTATTTTGTGCGGTTCTACATAAGCAAGATTGGTAGGTTCTAACCTAATTAAATAACCATTCTCAACAATTAAGTTAGAAGAGGTATAATTTTTTGCCCAAGCAATCTTTTTCTTTAGAGTAGGGCTTAAATCAAGTTTTTGTTTTATAATTCTAATCATTAACACCACAGCCTTCCATTTAGATACAAAAAAACTCAATCTTCAATTGAGTTAATCTAAACATCGCTTGGTGCGACGATTTTTACCTTTGGAGCAAGTGACCAGAATCGAACTGGCATCCCAGCCTTGGCAAGGCCGTGTACTAACCATTGTACTACACCTGCAATGAATACATATTCATTATATCATAAAAAGTATAAAAGTATACATAAAAATTGAAAAAAATAAAAAAAGTGTAGTACAATGGTTATGGTGATAATATGGAATATAAAAAGATTGATAATAATCATTATGTAGTTAGAATAGAAAAAGGGGAAGAAATATTAGAGCAGTTAACTCTTCTTTGTGAAAAAGAAAATATTCTAACTGGGGAGATTACTGGAATAGGAGCCAGTAATAAAGTAGAGATAGGTTTATTTAATACTATAACTAAAGAATATAAAACTACTGTAAAAGAGGGTATGTTTGAAATTACTTCTTTAGTAGGGAATATTAGTAGAAAAGATGGCAATGTTTATTTGCACTGCCATATTAATTTTAGTGATGAGAGTTTAAATGTAATGGGTGGTCATTTAGTAAAGTGTTATATTTCTGCTACAGGAGAAATCATCATAACAGTATTACATGGTAATGTAGAAAGAAGATTTGATTCAGAGATTGGTCTTAACTTATTTGATTTAATAAAATAAAAGAAGCTTTAAGCTTCTTTATTTTTTGATGGGAATAGCACCATTTTCACATCTATTTCCCCAAGAGTCAATCATTTTCTTATCTTTATAGACACAGATTATTTCACAGTGGTTAGCGCATTTTTGGCATTCGATACCAACAGTTGAAAATTCCATATCAGCAATATCAAATGAAAAATCATTTTCTACTTTAGATTTTTTAGCTAAAATAGCAACTCCTAAAGCTCCCATTAAGTGGCTATTAGGATCTACGATAACATCATTTCCAGTAGCTTCTTCAAAAGCTTTGGTAACACCTATATTTTTAGATACACCACCTTGGAATACAATAGGGGGAAGTATCTTTTTTCCTTTTCCCACATTGTTTAAATAATTTGTAACGACTGCCTTACATAATCCAGCAATAATATCCTCTTTTTTATGACCAATCTGTGCTTTATGAACTAAGTCTGATTCTGCGAATACTGTACAGCGAGCTGCTATATTAGTGGGCTTTTTACTCTTTAAAGCAATTTTACCAAATTCTTCTACTTCTATACCTAATCTTTTTGCTTGACTGGAAAGAAACGAACCTGTTCCAGCTGCACATAAAGTATTCATAGCATAATCTACAACTACACCATCTTCTACTAAAATAATTTTAGAATCTTGTCCACCAATTTCTAAAATAGTTCTAACATCTGGATAAAGAGAAGTTGTTCCAATGGCATGAGCAGTAATTTCGTTTTTAACAACACTAGCATTTACCATAGCTCCAATTAATTTTCTAGCACTTCCAGTAGTACCTACAGAAACAATTTTATAAGTTTTCTTTTTAAATTGAGTTTCTAGTACTTTTAGTAATCTTTTAACAGCATCCATGGGGTTTCCTTCTGTCCAAAG
>CAZRIC010000081.1:0-6115 GCA_964600095.1 uncultured Muribaculaceae bacterium | reverse complement strand
GAAGCACAAAAGTTAGGACTTGAAATTATTACATTTATGAGAAATAGAGTAAATGAATATAGTGAAAAATATAATTTGAATTTTACGTTAATAGCTACTCCAGCAGAAGGATTATCTGGAAGATTTATCGGTATTGATAAAGCTATTTATGGAAGAATTAAAGGTGTAACGGATAGAGCTTATTATACAAATTCTTTCCATATTCCAGTTTATTACAATATCAGTATTAAAGATAAGATTACAAAAGAGGCTCCATATCACGCACTTACAAATGGAGGACATATTTCTTATATTGAGTTAGATGGAGATACTGTTCAAAATGTAGAAGCATTTGAATCTGTCATTCGTTTAATGAAAGAATCTGGAATTGGGTATGGTGCGATTAACCATCCAGTAGATAGAGATCCAGTTTGCGGATATGTAGGTGTCATTGGGGATTGCTGTCCAGGTTGTGGACGTAAAGAATTCGATAGTGTACCACTTGAGACAATTAAATCACTAAATTGTGATTGTTAAGATAAATAGAAAGAAGGAGAAAAAATGGAAAAATTAGTTGGTGAAGGTGTAGGTTTTGAAAGAATTAGAAGGGTAACAGGATACCTTTCAGGAGATGTTAAAAGATTTAACAATGGTAAAAGAGCAGAAGAAAGAGACAGAGTAAAACATACTGGAATTAAAGATATCAAATGTTCTTTAAAAGAAGAAAAAGCAGCATAATGAAAATACGTTTAGCAAGTGATTTACAATTAGATAGTGTAGTAGATGGAACAGGTATTAGGACAGTTTTATGGACACAGGGATGTGGACATAACTGTCCTGGATGCCATAATCCACAGACACATGATTTTAATGGTGGATTTGAAGAAGAAGTAGACGAAATTGTAGAAGAAATTGGTTATTTAGAGGCTCAAACAGGAGTAACTTTTAGTGGAGGAGATCCTTTTTATCAACCAGAAGCTTGTGCAATTATCGCAAAAAGTGTTCATGAAAATAATATGGACGTTTGGTGTTATACAGGTTTTACTTTTGAACAATTGATGATTATGAGTAAAAAAAAGAAATCTGTTATGGATTTCTTAAAACAAATTGATGTCTTAGTAGATGGAAAGTTCGTTATGTCTAAGCATAGTTACAGTTTAAAATTTAGAGGTTCTAGTAATCAAAGAATTATTGATGTAAAGAAAAGTTTAGAGGAAAATAGAGTAGTACTTGCTGATTTTGATGAGACAGAAGAACCATTAGCTTATGGTAGATATCATGTAGAAGGCTTATATGTATAAGAATGAGTATTCATTCTTTTTTTATATTTCTTTTTGCTTTTCATTATTAGAATCTAATAAATTATCTTGGCTAGTAAGAAGTTTTTGTAATTCCTGAAAAGTAGTATTAGGAGAAATAGGAGGATAATTTACTAATTGTAACTTATTTCTATTTTTTATTTTATGCCTTTTTATAAAATTGTTTAGTGCAAATTCAATAGCTTCTTCTTCTGTCAAAAAATGATAAATTCCTCTATCTGGATAAGAAGAATATTCGAAATAAGTAAAAATTCCGTCTTTTTCTAAAAGTAGGAAAGCATGGAACATATGAGAGGTAATTATGGCAAAAGATTTTGTTTGGTAATTTGGAGAGAATAATTTCCTTTCTAATTCTACATCATCAATGCAAATGCCAAGTTTTGTTTTCAATAGTTCTTCTGTACTTTGAACTCTGTAAAATTTTTGAATGTCTTTGATGGTATTATCTCTTAATTTGTCATCTGTTCCCATCCATCCATATTTTATGTTATCCATAAATTCCATAACCTCTTGAGGAGTATTTTTATTTTGTAAATTCATATTATCACCAAATTTATTATAGCATATTTATGGATTATAGTTGGCAAAAAAGGAAAAAACATATTATAATGGAAGTGGTGATAGTATGAATAAAGAAATTCGTGTAGTATTTATGGGAACACCTGATTTTAGTGTTCCAGTACTTAAAATGTTAATAGCAAATTATCAGGTAGTGGGAATTGTATCTCAACCAGATAAACCAATTGGAAGAAGTGGAAAAATGAGTACTTCTCCTGTTAAGGAAGTTGCTTTAAAAGAAAATATTCCATTATATCAACCTGTAAAAATAAGAAAAGAATATAGTGATATTTTGCTTCTTCATCCAGATATTATTATAACCTGTGCTTATGGTCAAATTATTCCAAAGGAAATATTAGATTATCCAAAGTATGGATGTATTAATGTTCATGCTTCATTGCTTCCAAAACATCGTGGTGGAGCGCCTATTCATCGTGCGATTATAGAAGGGGATACTACTAGTGGTGTAACAATTATGAAAATGGGAATAGGCATGGATGATGGAGACATTATTAAGCAGAGTGAAATTCCTATTTTAGAGAATGATACTGCTGAAACGTTATTTGATAAATTAAGTGTTCTTGGAAGTAAACTACTAAAGGAAACAATGCCTACTATTTTAAATGGAACAGCTAATTATATTCCACAAAAAGAAGAAGAAGCAACATTTTCTTATAATATAAAATCAGAAGACGAAAAAATTGATTTTAGGAAAACTAGTAGGGAAATTTATAATCAAATTCGAGGATTAAATAGTTTTCCAGTTGCATACACTATGTTAGACGGAAAGCGTATGAAGGTATGGGAATCTAGAATAGGTATTCAGAAAGAATATACCGAGTATGGAAAAATTGTTTCTTTAGAAAAAGATGGTATTTGTGTTTCTACAAAAGATGGGGAAATAGTTCTTACTATGATACAACCAGAAGGAAAAAAGAAAATGTCAGTTAAGGATTATTTAAATGGTTACCCAGAAAAATCTGAATTAATTGGAAAAGTTTTTGAGTAGGTGTATTATGGCTAAGAAAAAAAAGAAAAAAAGTTTTAAGGAACGAAGACTTGAATTTAAAGAGAAAATGAAAAATCCAAGAAAAAAGGCTCTTTTTCAACTAGAGTGTTGGATAGTCTTCTTTTTTGTTTCTTATCTTGTCATAATATTGTTACCTCATCCAAGACATGTGTATCGAAGCCCAAATAGTAATGTACAAAAAGATACATTATCTAATTTTCAGGAAATGAAAAGTTTTGAATACATTTATACTTTTTATTATAATGGTCATGAAGAAGTAATGGCAGGTACTTTTTTTGAAGACAATTACTATTTTCATTACTTGAATCAAGAATATTATGCAGATAAGGAGAATATCTATCAAGTAGATTCTATTAATAAGAAATTAAAGTATACTGATAACTTTATAGTATTAACTTCTTTAAAAGAGTTAAGAAAAGAAAATCTGGTCAATTTTATAGGAGAAGAATATTTAGTAGAGTCAAAAGAATATAAAGATGGTAAAAAAGTAAATACTTATCGATATCCAATTGAAGAATCTAAGTATATTGATTTTATTGTAACTGAAAAAGAGAAATATATTGAAGAAATAGAAGTAAATTTGAAAGATTATTTTGAATCAAAGCAGATTCTTTATACGGATTTTAGGGTTAATCTAAAATATTTAGAAATTAATAATTTAAGTTCTTATAGTAAGAATTATACAGATTATGTGTTAGAAGGTGTATAAAATGTTTTCCATAAAAACAGATTCTAGAAAAGTAAAAAATGGTGATACTTTTGTAGCGCTTAGAGGAATATCTAGTGATGGACATGACTATATTGAAAAAGCAATTCAAAATGGCGCAACTACTATTGTGGCTGAAGAAGGAAATTATTCAGTTGAAACAAAGATTGTAAAGGATACTAGACAATATTTAGAAGAGTTATTATATGAGAAATTTCATAGTTATTTAGAGAAAATGACAATTATAGGAATTACAGGTACAAATGGAAAAACTACGACTTCTTATTTACTTTATGAAGCATTAAATAAACTAAATAAAAAGGCAGCTTATATTGGTACTGTTGGTTTTTATAAGCAATCTAAAGTGTGTGATTTACCAAATACTTCTCCCGCACTTTGTGATTTATATGAGATGTTAATGGATTGTTATGAGTCTGGATATCATTATATAGTAATGGAAGTAAGCAGTCAGGGATTATCCTATGGAAGAATGAATACTATTTTCTTTGATTATGCTATATTTACAAATCTTACTCAGGATCATTTGGATTATCATAAAACAATGGAAAATTACGCTAGGGCTAAGCAACAATTATTTTATCAATTAAAAAAAAGTGGCACTTCCATTATTAATATCGATGATGAATATCATTCTTACTATGAGATTGGTAATGTTATTACTTATGGTTGTAAGGAAAGCGATTATCAACTAAAGAATATTCATTTAAATAGTTTTAATAGTGAATTTAATGTAAAAAATTTATTGATTAAAACTTCTTTAATAGGAAAGTATAATGTTTATAATGTATTATGTGCAGTTATCGTTTTAGATTTAATGAAATTTTCTAAAGAAGAAATAGAAAAGGTAGTACCAACTTTATCGGCTCCTCCTGGAAGAATGGATCGAATTCAATTTCAAAAAAATACAATTATTATTGATTATGCTCATACTCCGGATGCAATGATTAATATTATTAATACAGTGGAGGAATTACCTCATAAAAATATCTATATTGTTTTTGGTTGTACAGGTAGTAGGGATTCTAAAAAAAGACCAATTATGATGCAGATTGCTTTAGACCATGCTTCTTTTGTAGTAGTAACAAGTGACGATTTACATGAAGAAGAGTTTGAAGATATTGTAAAAGATATGTTAGAAGGAAATCAAAGAAATTATTATAAAGTGTTAAAGGATCGCTATGAAGCAGTAAAATATGGAATGAGTTTATTACGTGAAGAGGATTTGTTATTGATATTAGGAAAAGGTCATGAGGAATTTATTATTGTTCATGATGATAAAATTCCTTACAATGATAGAAAGGCTGTAGAAGAAATTATAGCAAAAGAAAAACATATGATTGAGAGTTGACGATGTCGACTCTTTTTTTGCACAGAAAAGAAAAATACCCATAGACTATAGTGAGGTGTTCTTATGCTAAGGTGTAATTCTAAAAAAGTAAAAGAGAGAGATACTTTTTTAGCAATCAAAGGCACAGCTTATGATGGACATGATTTTATTGAAGAGGCTATCCAAAATGGTGCAACTAAAATTATTGCAGAAAGGGGATCTTATTCTGTAGATACCACTATTGTTTCTTCTACAAAAGATTATCTGAATGATTACTTAAGAAAAAAAGAATTACCGATTAAAGTAATAGGAGTAACAGGAACGAATGGGAAAACTACTACTTGTTTTTTAATTTGGCAATTATTTCGAATGTTTTCTATTCCTTGTAGTTATATTGGAACTTTAGGATTTTATATAGAAGATAAGGAATGCGATTTAAAAAATACAACACCAGGATCGTTAGAACTTTATAAATTATTAAAAAAGAGTGTAGATGCGAAATGTGAATATGCTGTTATGGAGGTTAGCAGTCAAGCACTTGATCAAAAAAGAGTAGATTTTATAGATTTTGATTATGCTATATTTACGAATCTTACTCAAGATCATTTAGATTATCATAAGTCTATGGAAAATTATTTAAAGGCAAAACAAAAGTTATTTTATCTTTTAAAAAATAATGGAGTAGCTATTATCAATAGTGATGATCCATGTGCAACTTACTTTGAAATAGGAAATTATGTTACTTATGGATATTCTAATTCTGACTATCAAATAACTAGCAATCAAAATTTTTTCCAAATTAATGAAGAAGAGTATCAGATGAATCTTTTGGGGAAATATAATATTTATAATATGACTGCAGCTATTTGTCTATTTTATCAGTTAGGATATAATTCAGAAGATTTAAAAGAAAAAGTAAAAATGTGTATACCACCAGAAGGAAGAATGGATATTATTTCTTATGAAAGTAACAAAATTATTGTAGATTATGCTCATACACCAGATGCTTTAGAAAATATTTTAGATTGTGTCCATGAGTTAGAACCACATAAAGTTATTACAGTTGTTGGTTGCGGTGGAGATAGAGATAAAGGAAAAAGGCCAATTATGGGGGAACTTGCTACTAGAAAATCTGATTATGTGATATTTACTAGCGATAACCCTAGAAGTGAGAA
>CAZRIC010000080.1:0-6180 GCA_964600095.1 uncultured Muribaculaceae bacterium | reverse complement strand
TAGTTTTTCTGCTTTAGATTCTATTAACAGAAATGATAAAAAGAAAGCTTATGATATTCAAATAAATGGCATTTTAGAATCTGCTATTTCCTATGTTCCAACAAGTGATATTTCACTACCAAAAACTCCCACTGATAAAAAATGTATTTCTTTAGAAGATTTACACGAAGCGGGTGTTCTCGATGGTGAAATAAAAAATGCCAAAACAGGTAACAATTTTGACATGGTAAATACGAAAGTATGTATCCGACAAGTAAAAGATACTAGTATAGAAAATAATCTAAAAGAAAATTCTTATGCTTATGATGGAAATTACATTTATTATATGGAAGGGGTAGAATAAATGAAAAAGAATGGATTTACTTTAGTAGAATTACTTGCTGTTATAACAATATTAGGACTTTTAGCGCTTCTTTCTTCTTCTGCTATTTCTTCTATTATTAGAGGATCTAGAAACAGTAAGGAAAGTATTAATATAGATACTATTTTGAATGCTGCCTATGATTATGTTCAAAGAAATCCTTCTAGTCTTCCCGAAAAAGACCAACCTAGTACATTTTGCGCAACAAAATTGATTAATGAAGGTCTTTTAAAATGTGAAATAGTAGAAGATAGACAAATGGATGAAAAATTTAGTATTGAAAACCATGTCATTACGATTACTTACGAAGATGAAGCTGAAACTGCTGGCGAGGAAGAAGATGTAAAAACTACTAAGTATTTTGGAAGATATAAATTTAGCTATGATGAAAAGGGAAGTATCGATTGTAGTGCAGATGTTCTTCGATGTAATGTAGTAAATGAAAAAGAGTAATCTTTTTCATTTCTTTTTTTTATGTACCTTGTAATTTTTGCTAATATTCGCTATAATGAAATAGTTAGATAGTAGAGGAGAGTTATATGAAAAAGAAGTTAATTTTAGTCATTTTGTTAGTTTTGTTTTACCCTTTATCTATTCATGCTATTACAGTAGATCAGTATGTAGTACAATTAGATAATCCTGCTATAGGACATGCTCATTTAGGAGCTGAAAAATATGGCTATCAAGGAGTTCTTTCTAATTATTATGAATTTATTGATGAAAATGGAAAGTATAATATTATTTATACACTAACGGAAGATTCTAATCATTTAGGATGGGTAGTTTTAAATCATAAAAAAGAAAAAGAGAAAGAAATATTAATAGAAAAATCACTTCCAATGTTTGGAAATGCCATTTATGACAATGGGTTCTTATATGTTGTAACTGGAAAAAAAGATACAGTTACTCCAACAAGTGTAGATGCAGGTAATTATCCATTAGATTATGGAAATGTTGTTGTTTTATCTGTAACAAAATATGATAGTAATGGTAAAAAGGTAAATCAACTAGAAATTACTGGTCGAGAAACAAGTCGACTTATAAAAGCACTTGAAACCCCTGGAACAAAGAATTTTAGTTATTTAGCATCTGGTGCTAAAATCCCTTTTGATGCAGGAAACTGTGATATTGCGATTCATGATGGAAATTTAATTATTGTATTTGCAAAAGAAATGTATAATGGTCATCAAATGAATTATATAAGTGTAGTAGATAAAACTACTTTAGAACATGTTAGTAAGCCAACAGAATTAGAAGATTCTAATCCTTATTTTAACATTACTAGAGGAGGATATTGGACATCACATTCATTTGACCAAAGAGTTATTACTACTTCTGATGGTGGTCTCTTATTAGCGGATCAAGGAGATGCTTTTGAAAGAGGATTTGTTATATCAAAAATATATAAGAGTGATAAAACATATAATATTAAATCAGAAACTATGTTTAATTTTAGAGAATCTTCAGCCTATGATCCTTACGGATATAATACAACATTTGCTAATATGGGAAGTCTTGTAGAAGTAGAAGATGGATATCTTTTTGTAGCAAGTTCTGAAAAAACATTATCCATCAATTATTCAAATAATCGTTATATGAATGAAGGAAGAAACTTATTTATTCAAAAGTATAAAAAAGATTTTGAAAATCAATCAATTGAAACTTTATCTTTGTTAGATACTCCTATTAGAAGTTCTGAAGAAGTTAGAACAGATAAGGAACTTGATGCAGATTTTAAGCATCCTAATAAAGTTATTAAAGATTATGGAGTCAAATGGTTAACTGATTATTCAGATAAGACTACTGTTCTTGGAAGTAGAGCAGTGAAATTAGATGATAATACAGTAGCAATTTTATGGTCGGAACAGGCTATTAAGAATGGTGGAAGTGGTATATATAATACTACTGGTGATATTCACTCCTTCTTTGAAATTATAGATAGTAATGGAAATATTATAGAGGATAAAACAGAAATAGAAAATGCTAGTTTAACAAATTTAATTCATTATAATACAGATGGAAAATATATTTATTGGACTCAGAAAGGAACAGGAAATACTTTAATTGTGAATCGATTAGAAGTAGATGGTTCAGTAGAATTAGATAGTACTGGTGCAGAAATGAAAATTGGTGAAAGAAAAAAAGTAGTTGCTAACTCTTCCTCAAAACTTACTTGGACAAGTAGTGATCCATCTATTGTAAGTGTAGATCAACAAGGAAATCTCTTAGCCAAAAAAGAAGGTAATGCTATAATTACAATTACTACTAGAAGTAGTAAAGTAAATTATTATGTAACAGTAAAAAAATCTACTATAAAAGAAGAAATGGAAGAAATATTTCACATTATTACAAATTCTATAAAAGCTAATTTTAATCCAATAGTTACAAGCAAATTAGATATTAATAGAGATGGTAAAATAGATGTAGTAGATATTATTAGTTATGCTAGACTTATTTTTATTCGTATATAGAAAGGAAAAGTTAAAAAATGAAAAAAAGAATATTAAGTATATTAATTATTTTTGCAGTTTTTTTTGCAATTCCAAATGTTTATGCAGAATACCGTAATGAATCTAACGAAGAAGGTACATATACAGTAACGGTATCTGGAGAATATAACTATGATTATGCCTTAGAAATGTTTAATCTTGTTAATAAAGAAAGAACTGCTGCTGGACTTTCAACTTTAGAGTTAGATAAAGAATTAACGGAAATTGCCATGAATCGTGCGAAAGAGATATCTGTTTATGCCGATAAAAATCATACAAGACCAAATGGTAAATCTTGGGATACGATTTCTACTAGAGGAGATGAAGAAAATTATGCTTATTTACTTTATTCTCCTAAGAAGGCAGTAGAAGCATTCATGAATTCCGAATCTCATAGAAATGCAATTTTAAATAGCGAAAGAAAATCAGTAGGTATTGGATGTTATACTTCTTATGGAAAGATTTTCTGGGTTCAAATTTTTAGTTCAGAAGAAAAGCAAGAAGATATGACTATTACTGGTATTGTAGAAAAAGAAGATATCGTAGAGGTAAAGGAAGAATTTTTAAATTATAATGTTTTTTATAATGGTGGTTCTAATCCTATTACAGTATCAAAAGGAAATAAAAATACAGTTAGTAGAATTCAACATATTAACTTATTATCAAGTGGGATAGAAATTAATTTATCTACTAGTGATTTTAAGTGGGAAAGTTCTAACCCTGATATTTTTACAGTCGATGAAAATGGTGAAATAACTGGTGTTTCAGCTGGAAATGCAACCCTTTTAGTTTCTATAGGAAATAGTAAAAAGGAATATCCTGTTCAAGTAACATTTGATTTTGAGTCTATAGTTCTTCCTAAAGATGTGAAAATTAAAAAAGGAAATACACAAGAAATGAATTTTACTTTATTACCAATAGGATCTAGTATTCCGCAGTATCTTTTTCCAGAGTGGTCTAGCAGTAATCCTTCGGTAGCGATTATTAATTCTGCTGGCAAAATAACAGCGAAGGAAGTTGGAACTACTACTATCACTTTAAAAGTAGGACAATATGAAGTAAGTACAGAAGTAATTGTATATGAACCTAAATTTGGAGATGCTACTGGGGATGGTAAAGTCGATTTAAAAGACATTTATAAATCTATTAGTATGGTAGTTCGAAGAAATCAAATAATTGAGGAAACGAACAAATTAGTAGATGTTAATGGAAATAAGCGAGTAGATTTTTTTGATATTTACTATATTATGTATACTGTTTTTAATCGCAAGTAGAAAAGACCAAAGTGGTCTTTTTTCTTATAAAATAACAAATTTCAGCAATTTGTTTGTGAAAATAGTAAAAATTTGTTATAATACTGTAAGGTGATGAGAATGGCAAAATATGATGAGAGCTCTATTAAAATATTAGAAGGACTAGAGGCTGTAAGAAAGCGTCCTGGTATGTATATAGGATCAACCGATAAAAAAGGATTACATCACCTTATATGGGAGATAGTGGATAACTCTATCGATGAAGTAATCAACGGTTTTGGAAATAGGATACGTATTGTGATTCATAAGGATCATAGTGTTAGTGTGGAAGATGAGGGACGTGGTGTTCCCGTTGGAAAACATGCTAGTGGGAAAGATACACCAGAAGTTATTTATACAGTACTTCATGCTGGTGGTAAATTTGAATCCAGTGGTTATAGTGTATCAGGAGGACTACATGGAGTAGGTGCCTCAGTAGTTAATGCTTTATCTAAATGGATGAAAGTAACTATTAAAAGAGATGGATATGAACATTTCATTTCTTTTAAAGATGGAGGACATGTAGATCAAAAACTAACAAGATTAGATAAAACATCTAAAACAGGTACAAAAGTACAGTTTTTACCAGATAGTGAAATTTTTCAAACAACCACATTTTCCTTTTCAACTATTTGTGAAAGAATGCAAGAAAGTGCTTTTTTACTTCAAGGTCTCACTATTGAAGTAGTAGATGAAGAAGATCAAAAACAAGAGACATTTCATTATGATAATGGTTTAAAGTCTTTTGTTGAATATATTAATGAAGATAAAGAAGAACTCCATAAAGTAGTGGAATTTAATGGTAATAAAAATAAGATTGATGTTTCTGTAGCATTTCAATATACTACAGGATATTCAGAGAGTATTATTTCTTTTGTCAATAATGTAAAGACGACAGATGGTGGCTCTCATGAAGTAGGATTTAAAACCGCTTTAACTAAGGTATTTAATGATTATGCTAGAGCAAATGGCTATTTAAAAGCAAAAGATAAAAATTTAGAAGGCCCTGATACGCGTGAAGGATTAACTGCCATTATCAGTTTAAAAATTCCTGAATCTTTATTGCAGTTTGAAGGACAAACAAAATCAAAGTTAGGTACTCCTGCTGCACGTACAGTAGTAGAGGCAATTGTATCCGAAAAACTACAATATTTTTTAGAAGAAAATAAAGAGATAGCTACGAATATAGTTGGAAAGATGCTAAAGAGTAAAGTAGCTAGGGAAGCAGCTCGTAAAGCAAGAGATGAAGCACGAAACGGAAAAGATAAACAGAAAAAAGAGCGTGTTTTAAGCGGTAAACTTACTCCTGCTCAATCTAAAAATCCTAAAATTAATGAATTATTTTTAGTCGAGGGAGATTCAGCAGGTGGTTCTGCTAAAACAGGTAGAGATAGAAAGTATCAAGCCATTTTACCTTTACGTGGTAAAGTCTTAAATACAGAAAAAGCTTCTTTAGATGAAGCTTATAAGAATGAAGAAATTAATACGATGATTCATGCGATTGGAGCGGGCGTAGGAACTGATTTTGATATTGAGGATAGTAATTATGATAAAGTTATTATTATGACTGATGCTGATGTTGATGGTTCTCATATTCAAATTCTTTTACTTACTTTCTTTTATCGTTATATGAAGCCTTTAATTGAAGAGGGACATTTATATATTGCTATGCCGCCTTTATATAAAATAGAGTGTGGAAAAGAAGGCGAGTATGCATGGACAGAAGAAGATAGAAAAAATCTTCTTGAAAAATACAAAGGAAAACAAACGAAAACGCAAAGATATAAAGGTTTAGGAGAAATGGATGCTACGCAATTATGGGAAACAACAATGGATCCTAAAACTAGAAGTTTGATAAAAGTAAGTATTAGTGATGCTGCATTAGCAGAAAAAAGAGTATCTGTACTAATGGGAGATAAAGTAGCGCCTAGAAAAGATTGGATAGAGGAGAATGTGGAATTTTCATTGGAAGACAATTACAAAATTAATTAAGAAATATAAATTTTTTAGAAAGGAAACTGTATGAAGAAACAAGAAG
>CAZRIC010000079.1:0-6204 GCA_964600095.1 uncultured Muribaculaceae bacterium | reverse complement strand
GACTAACTTAGGAATTGACTATCAACTATTAGAAAAATGCTACGAGGATGATAAAGAGATTATTGAATTAGAGTCAGCAGAATTTCAATTAAATCTTTTATATCATTTTCCAAATGAAATTTATATAGAATCTATTGAAAATGCAATTAATAATTACGATTCTTCTAAAAAAGGTACAGAACTTTTATATAATGCTTACCTTTATGGAAATACTTTGGTATTAGAAGAATTACTATCAGTTGAAGAGGAAGATGATGAAGCTCATAAAGAATATAATCAGAAAATGTTAATTGATAGAAATATCAAAATGGCTGAAAAAGCTGAATCATATTTAAAAGAAAATAAAAAGGTAATGATAGCAGTGGGGGATGCTCATGTTATTGGAACAAGAGGTCTTATAGAATTATTAGGAGAAAAAGGCTATAAGATATCAGTAGTAAAGTAGGAAGAAAATGAATAAAGAAAAAAAGAAAAATAAAATATGGATAATACTTGGAATTGTTATTGTTATAATTGTTGTTTGCCTTGGTTTATGGTTATTGAAAGGAAATTCCTCTAATCAGGGGGATAATAAAGAAAATAGTAATAGCAATTCTACAGAAGTTAATAAGAGCCATATTGATATAGCAGTATAAAAAAATAGAAATTTATTCTATTTTTTTATTAACAGATTGACAAGTGTAGTGTCAACACTTATAATGATATTAGTAGGAGGATTTATGAGAGTAGAATTATTAAATGGTAAAGATAAAGAGAATAGAATGAGGACTATCGCTACAGCTGGAAAATTGTCAAGAACGAAAGGTAATGTTTTTGATGTTCTAGAAAGTTGCGATGATTATGAAAAAAATTTAAAACTTATTAATCGTATTATTGGAATGGGGCATAAGTCTATTATTGAACATGATTATTTTGTGTTTGCTTTATGCGATGTAAGCCCTATTATTGAGCAAACGGTAATTGGTTATCGTTTAACTTCTTTTACAATTAAATCAGGAAGAGAAGTTGATTTTAGAAGTGTTGGATACTATGTACCAAACTTTCGTAATAAAGATGGTAAAGTAAAGAAAAACAATAAAGAATTACAAAAAAAGTATTGTAAACATATGGACTTTTTATTTAAAGAATATGGAAAATTTGTAGATGCTGGTGTAAAAGAGGAAGATGCTAGGTTTGTACTACCTTATTCTTTTCATACAAATATCGTTATGGGTTTAGATGGTAGAGAGCTCGAGAAAATGATTAAGGATTTTCTATATGGTAAGAAAAGTAGAATTCAAGAAGTGAAAGAGTTAGGAAATTATTTGTTTGATATTGTAAAGGAGTATGCCCCTTATTTAGTAAGTGGGATAGAGGAAACTGAGGAGTACTCTAACGATTTATTTAAAGATTACTATATTAATAAAGAGATTAAGCCTTATTCAAAAGCAAGAATGGTTCATTATACAGAGAATACAGATGAGGTAATTGTAAGAAGTGCTTTACAATATCGTAATCAATGTAGAGTAGAAGAATTAGATGCTATTGAAAAGAAATTAGAAAAGAAAAATGCAAATTGGCGAAAAGATATATTTGATAAATTAAAAGAATCAGAAGATCAAAGGGAATTTGAACAAGTACAATTTGGCTTTGAAATACCAATTTCTCTTATTATATTAAAACATTTAACAAGACATAGAATGCATTCTTTATTAGTTCCTGATTTTGTGCCAATGTGGAATTTAAGAAATTATCAAACACCTCCAAGTGTAAAGAAAGTAGATGAGAAAAGATATCAATCTATTCAAGAGAAAAACGCGAAGATGTATGAGGAATTCAAGACAGAAAATATTATGGAAGAAGATTTAATCTATTTCTATTTATGTGGACAATTTGTCAATGTTATGACAACTATGAATGGTAGAACATTAGAATGGATTAGTAGATTACGTTGTTGTACAAAAGCTCATTGGGAAATTCGCGCTATTGCAAGAGATATGGTTAGCGAAGTAAGAGAAGTTGCACCACTTTTTGGGGATTGTTTAGGTAGTACTTGCGAAGTATTTGGAACTTGTCCAGAAGGAAAAGAAAGTTGTGGTCGTGTCAATGCAAAAAAATAGAGGAAAACTAATACTAATTGAAGGAACTGATTGTTCAGGAAAAGAAACACAAGCGAATTTATTAATGGATGCTTTAAAAAAAGAAGGAATAAAAATTCAAAAAGTATCTTTTCCATATTATGAATCTCCAACAGGAAAAATAGTAGGTGGACCATATCTTGGTAAAACGTATATTTGTGATGGCTGGTTTCCAGAAGGAGCAAATCATGTTTCCCCTAAAGTATCTGCTTTATATTATGGTGCTGACTTTCTATATCATTTAGAAGAAATGAATAAACTTTTAGATAAAGGTACTTGGATTCTATTGGATAGATATTTTTATTCTACTTTTGCACATCAAGGTGGAAAAGAAAGAAATAAACAAAAAAGATTAGAAATGTATAAATGGTTAGAAAAGTTAGAATTTGATTTGTTAAGTCTTCCTGATCCAGAAATTAAAGTGTTTTTACATATGCCTTATGAATGTAGTGTAAAGCTTCGTAAGGATAGAAAAGAAGCTGCTGATCAAAATGAACGTAGTAGCGTTCATTTAAAAAATGCTGAACAAGCTTATTTAGAAATAGCGCAGTTATATCATTTCCATACGATTTCTTGTGATCATAGAAAAAAAGTAAAATCAATAGAAGAAATTCATAAAGAAGTATTAGAGTATGTAAAGAAAGAGATTGAAAAATAAGCAATCTCTTTCTTTTTATGGGGAAATTTGTTACAATAAAAGTGGTGAATGACTATGGAAAAATTTTTAGAAAGTTTAGAGTCACAATTATCAATATTAAATGAAAGTGAACGAAAACGAATTATTAAAAGATATCAAATAGAATTAGAAGAAAAAATGAAAGATGGTATGAGTGAAAAAGAGGCAATTCAATCATTAGGCAGTATGGATTCTGTCCTTAATTCTATTTATAAAGAGTATCATTTAAATGAGCAATATTCAAAAGAAAGTAAAGGTTTAGGTGGAAAAGTAAATAGTATTCTTAGATCTTGTGCAGTTTTTTTGTCTGACAATTGTGCTGAAATTGCTTATTATGTAACTCATGTATCTAATAAATCTCTTGAGGTATTTTTTGAAATATTTTTAAAGATATTATTATTAGTGATTGTGTTTTTAATTTTAAAATTACCATTTTTATTATTAGAAAATTTCTGTAACTTTGCATTTAGCTTTTTATTTTATCCATTTGATTCGATGTTATCAATATTGTCAGAATTTATAATAGGAGTTATTTATCTGATGTTATGCATTTCTTTAAGTATTTACATGTTTAAAGGGTATGCAAAATCTAGTGAGAAAAAAGAAGAAAAAGAGAAAATAGAAAAGAAAGAAAAAGTAAAAAGCAGTGAAGAAGCTAGAAATTTTGCTTATATTATTTTAAAAGTAATTCTTTATATTATTGCTATTATTCCTCTTATTCTCTTATCAATTATTTTTCTAGCATTAACCGTTTTAGCATTTTTCCTTGTTTATAAGGGTGTTAATATTATTGGATTAGCAGTTTTACTAATAGGTATATTATTCTTAAATATTATTGTTACTACTTATATTACCGATGCTTTAGATAATCATTCTAGAAGTCATACTTTAGCTCTTATTGTTGCTATTATTGCTTTAATTAGTGGTAGTATTTTATTATTTGATAATTTAATGTCTTTTCATTATTTTAAAACATTAGAGGAAAGTTCTTTTCAACCAATTGTCGAAAATCTTACAATAGATGTTAATCAAGAATTAGATGTTATCAATTTTCAAGGAAATGTTGAATTTATAGTAGATAATGATATCCAAGATAATGAGGTTATATTAGAATTAGAATATTACGATTCTTTATATGACGTACATGTTGAAAAAGATAATTCTTCATTAATGGTTTTTACAGTTAGAGATGATTTTGAAATCAGTAATATTTATTATTTATACAATAATGGATTAGAAGATTTAAAGAATGGAAAAGTTTATGACTATCGTACATTGAATACTGTAAATATTAAAATCTATGGAAATGAAGAAACTAAAAAATTATTACAGATTCATTAGTAAAGAGAAACTTAGTTTCTCTTTTTGTTTGTTTGAAAAAAATACAGTTTAGTGCTATAATGAGTAAAGATTGAGGTGAAGAAATGAAAGAATCTATCAAGATTGCTATTCATAAAGGAAAAGAATATGCTATTACGAATATACTTTTTGTAACCTTTGTTATAACAACATTAATTAATGCTATGTTAGTAAGGCAGATTACTGTTGGAAATTTTTGGGCAGTAAAACCTATGGTAGCTGACTTAGTAGTAGCTTTAACAGTGGGAGCTTTTGCATACTTTTTTAAACCAAAGCATCGTTTCCGTTATTTTTTAGGAAGCTCTATTGTTTTATCAGCAATATGCATAATTAATGCGATTTATTATAAAAATTATATTTCCTTTGCGTCCATTTCTTTAATTACTACTTTATCAGAATTAGGTGGATATACGGATGCTGTGTTTGAAAATATTTTACAGATTAAAGATTTTGTTTATTTATGGCAAATTTTTGTTTTAGTATTTGTTCATTTGCAACTTCGCAAAAAAGAATATTATGAGAAAGTTGAAAAAATCGAGGCACCTAAGATTCGCTTTTTAAATACAATAGTAGTAACTTTAATATTATTAGGATTCTTTATTTCTATGTTGACATCTACAGATGTTAGTAGACTTAATAAACAATGGAATAGGGAATACGTTGTACAAGAATTTGGAATTTATGTTTATCAGTTTAATGATATAGTTGCTTATGTCAAAACGAATATTAACAGTATGTTTGGTTATGATGAAGCTGCAAAAAAATTTAGAGAGTTTTATCAAGATGCACCAGAAGGACCTACATCAAAGAATAAATATACCGATATTTTTAAAGGAAAGAATGTCATTGTTATTCATGCAGAAAGTATTCAGAATTTATTAATTTCTGATGATAATTTAAATGGTAAACCAGCTTCCTTTAATGGAGTAGAAGTAACACCAAATCTAAATCGTTTGGCAAAAGAGGGTATTTATTTTTCTAATTTTTATGCACAAGAGAGTGCGGGAACTAGTAGTGATACAGAGTTTACATTTAATTCCTCTTTATTACCATCTACTAGTGGAACTGTCTTTATGAATTATTTTAATAGAGAATATGTAACTACTCCTAAGTTAATGAAAGAGTTAGGATATCATACATTTAGTATGCATGGAAATAAAGGTAGTGCTTGGAATAGGACGATTGTACATCCAAATTTAGGTTATGATAAATTTTATTATTATACTTCTGATTATGATATTGATGAGAAAATAGGTTTAGGACTTAGTGATAAATCTTTCTTTAGACAATCAGCAGATATTATAGAAAATATTGCTTCAGAAAATGAAAAATGGTATGGATTATTGATTATGCTTACTAATCATACTCCTTTTAGTGATATTAATCGTTATGGGGAGGAAAATAATTGGCATTATGATGTAACTTTAAAATATGAGAAAGTAAATAGTGTAACAGGTAAAAAAGAAGAAGCAGTAGCGCCTTATCTAGAAGATACTAAGATTGGAAATTACTTTAAATCAGCTCATTATGCGGATGAAGCAATTGGTGAATTTATAAATACATTAGATGAAAAAGGTTTATTAGAGAATACAGTAGTTATTATTTATGGAGATCATGATAATAAATTAAGACAATCTGAATATAATCGTTATTATAATTATAATCCAGAAAAAGATGATATTAAAGATTGTAATGTAGAAACTTGTATCTCTATGGGTGATATTGAATATGAGATTAATCGTAGTGTTCCATTAATTATTTGGACAAAAAATTTAAAGGGAACAAAATATAATCAAGAAGTAAAGAAAGTAATGGGAATGATTGATGTTCAGCCAACTTTAGGAAATATGTTTGGATTCTTTAACAAATATGCTTTAGGTCATGATATTTTTAGTATCGATGAGAATATTGTGGTATTCCCATCTGGAAATTGGATTACAGATAAAATTTACTATAGTAGCGCTAAAGATCTTTCTAAACCTTTAAACTTAGATGTTGAGCTTCCAACAGATTACATTACAAAATATAATTTATATGCTGAAAAGATTATGG
>CAZRIC010000078.1:0-6227 GCA_964600095.1 uncultured Muribaculaceae bacterium | reverse complement strand
AAGAGATATAGAGTTATTAAAGAAGATCAATACTAAAAATAATGTGATTATTAAGTTTACGATAACGACTCCCCATGATGAACTATCTAAAATAATAGAACCACATGTATGTGTATCTTCAAAAAGATTCAAAGCTATGAAGATATTATCAGATAATGGTATTTTTGTAGGAATTTTAATGAATCCTGTTTTACCTTTTATTACGGATAAAGAAGAAGATATTAAAGAGCTAGTACGTTTAGCAAGTATTCATGGAGCAAAATTTATTCATACGTATATGGGAATGACATTAAGAGAAAATCAAAGAGATTATTATTTTGATAAATTGGATATGTCTTTTCCAGGATTAAAAGAAAAGTATAAGAAGTATTATGGTAATCGGTATGATTGTATGGTTTTCAATTCGGAAAAATTATATAAAGTATTTACGGATGAGTGTGATAAATATGGTATTTTATATCGTATGAAAGATATTATTGCAGCATATAAAAAAGAAGAAAAAAAGAGTGAACAAATTACTTTATTTTAAAGCATCACTACTGTATCTTCTTTTTTTATGTTATAATGATATTGTAGGAAAGGATGATAGTATGAAATTTTATAGATGCCCAGTATGTGGGAATATTATTACAGTAGTGGAAGGAAATGTAAGCCCAGTTAGATGTTGTGGAAAAGAATTAGAAGAATTAGTTCCTAATACACAAGAAGGTGCAGTTGAAAAGCATATTCCTGTTTGTAAAAGAGATGGAGAAAAGTTAGAGGTAATAGTGGGAGAAGTAGAACATCCTATGCAGGAGGAACATTATATTATGTTTATTGCCCAAGTAACAGAAAAAGAAGCAACTATTGTTAGATTAGAGCCTAATGATAAACCAACTGCTACTTTTACCTATAAAGAGAATGCGAAAATTTATGCATATTGTAATATCCATGGATTATGGATTAGCAAGTAGAAAGGATTAGTATGAGAAAATTAGAAAATAAAGTAGCCGTTATTACTGGCGGAGCTATGGGTAATGGTTTAGGAATTGCGAAAGTATTTTTAAAGTATGGATCTAGTATTGTTATTTTGGATTATGCCAAAGAATTAGACAACACTATAGCAAATTTAAAAGTAGAATACCCAGAATCTAAAATCATGGGATATCAAGTAGATATTCGTGATGTTGTAAAAGTAAAAGAAGCAGTAGATAGTGCTTATAATGCTTTAGGACATATTGATATTCTAGTAAATAATGCTGGGGTAGCACGTTTAGAGACATTTGAAAATATGTCCGATGAATTAAGAGATTTTCAATTTGATATTAATATTAAAGGAACATGGAATGTTACAAAAGCAGTTGTTCCTTATCTAAAAAAGAATGAAGCTTCTAGTATTGTAAATCTATCTAGTGTAACAGGACCAATGGTAGCTGATAGTGGGGAAGTTGCTTATGCGACTACAAAGGCAGCTCTTATGGGATTTTCTAAAGCATTAGCGGTAGAACTTGTAGATAGTAATATTCGTTCAAATGCTATTTTACCTGGTTACATTTTAACTCCTATGGTAGAAGGAATTGGAAAAGAGTCTAATCCAGAAGATCCAGAATCTGTAATTCGCGGAATAGCAGCAGGTATTCCTATGAAAAGATTAGGTACTATTGAAGAATTAGGAGAACTAGCAGCATTTCTAGCTAGTAATGAATCTTCTTATATTACAGGCCATGAATTTGTAATTGATGGTGGAAGTACATTACCAGAGACAATGACAGTTGGTATTTAATAGATATTTGTATACATATTTAGAAATGTGTTTGAAAACATACACATTTCTTTTTTTGTGATTGCAAGAACTCTCTTCTTACATTAAACTGATAGTATAAATTGATTGGGAGGTGGAACATGTTAAAAAAGTGGAATCGCTACATTTTTATTTCTATTATCATTTCCATTATTTTTATTTTCTTTGGTGGAATGTGTATTATAAAACCTGATATTTCCTTTAACATCATTTCATGGATATTGACTGCTATATTTTTAATAAATGGACTAGTACTTCTTTTTATTGATTATCAAACAAAGTCTATTTTTATGAATAATTTCTTATATGGATTTTTATCTTTAATTATTGGATTTATTTTATTAATTCATCCTAATACTTTAAAAGTGATTTTACCATTCATAATAGGAATTTGGTTTATGATAAATGGGATATTGAATATAAAATTTTCTTCTTATATAAAAGAGGAATCTATTAGTTATATGACTCTTATTATAGTAATGGCAATTATCTCCCTTGTGAGTGGAGGAATATTGATTGTGAAGCCACTTGATTCAATTGATATATTGACAATGACATTAGGTATTACCTGTGTGATATCTTCAATTTCTAATATAGTAGACTTATGTATTATAAAGAAGTATATTAGTCAAATTATAAAGAAGATAAAAAAATATATCATTCAATTTGAAGTATAAATAGAAAGAAGGATAATATGAGTAAAAAAAGTGATTTAGGGAAAATAGCAGTAGGAGCTGCAGTAGGTGTTGGATTAGGAGTATTATTCGCACCTCATAGTGGTAGTGATACTAGAAAAATATTAAAAGATAAAATGAAGGAACTATTAGAGAAAGTAAAAAATATAGATTCTAAAGAAGTAAAACATAATTTTGATAAAAAAATAAAAGAAATAGAAAAAGAACTAAAAGAATTAGATAAAGAAAAGGTATTAGAGATGGCAAAGAAAAGGGCTTCCTCTATTAAAGAAAAAGCAGATAATTTAGTTTCTTTAGCAATAGAAACAAAAGATGAGAGTATTGAGAAACTTACAAAAGATGTTCGTACAAAAGCAATTACAGTTACAGAATCTGTATTGAAAAAATTAGAAGAAACCAATAAATAAATTCATAGAAAAGAAGAAAATAGAAAGTATTTTCTTTTTTTATGTTATAATGTTTATGATAAGTAACAATATACGGAGGATGATGAAAATGAACGATAGTGTTGTTGAAACATTAGAAGATTTAGAAAAATTAATAGATAAAGTAAAAAAATCACAGAGAGAATTTGCTACTTATTCACAGGAGAAAGTAGATAAGATTTTTTTAGCTGCTGCAATAGCTGCTAATCAATCAAGAATTCCACTCGCTAAAATGGCTGTTGAAGAAACAGGTATGGGAGTAGTGGAAGATAAAATTATTAAAAACCATTATGCTTCAGAATATATTTATAATCAGTATAAAGATACAAAGACTTGTGGAGTAATTGAGCGTGATAATGTTTATGGAATTACGAAAGTGGCAGAACCAATAGGATTAATTGCAGCAGTTATTCCAACTACAAATCCAACTTCTACAACTATCTTTAAAACTTTGATTTCATTAAAGACTAGAAATGGAATTATTATTAGTCCGCATCCTAGAGCTAAAAAGTCTACTATTGAAGCTGCTAAAATTGTTTTAGAAGCGGCTGTTAAAGCAGGAGCACCTGATGGAATTATTGGTTGGATTGATGTTCCATCTTTAGAACTTACAAATACTTTGATGCAAACGTCAGATACTATTTTAGCAACTGGCGGTTCTGGAATGGTAAAATCAGCCTATTCTAGCGGCAGACCAGCACTTGGTGTAGGAGCAGGAAATACTCCAGCAATTATAGATTCATCGGCAGATATTTTGTTAGCAGTAAATTCTATTATTCATTCTAAAACATTTGATAATGGTATGATTTGTGCATCAGAACAATCTGTCATTATAATGGATGATATTTATGATCAAGTAAAAGAAGAATTTACAAAAAGAGGATGTTATTTCTTAAATGAAGAAGAAATAGAGAAAGTTAGGAAGACTATTATTATTAATGGTGGGTTGAATGCTAAAATCGTTGGACAAAAAGCATCTACTATTGCTTCTTTAGCTGGTGTTACTGTTCCAAAGACTACTAAAATATTAATTGGAGAAGTGAGTAGTGTAGAACTTAGTGAAGAATTTGCCCATGAAAAGTTATCACCAGTACTTGCTATGTATAAAGCTACTACTTTTGAAGATGCTATTGATAAAGCTTCACATTTAATTGAGGATGGGGGATTAGGACATACTTCTTCTATCTATATTAATGAAAATACACAAAAAGAAAAATTAGAAAAATTCTATAACAGTATGAAGACTTGTAGAGTGTTAGTGAATACTCCATCTTCTCAGGGAGGAATAGGAGATTTATATAACTTTAAGTTAACACCATCTTTAACACTAGGTTGCGGATCTTGGGGTGGTAACTCTATTTCTGAAAATGTTGGTGTTAGACATTTATTAAATATTAAAACGGTAGCTGAAAGGAGAGAGAATATGCTTTGGTTTAGAGCACCTGAAAAGGTATATATAAAAAGAGGATGCTTACCTGTTGCTTTAGAAGAATTAAAAAATGTAATGGGAAAGAAAAGAGCGTTTATCGTAACGGATACTTTTCTATTTGAAAATGGATATACAAAAGTAGTAACGGATAAATTAGAAGAAATGGAAATTATGCACACGACTTTTTCTAATGTAGAACCAGATCCAACATTAGCATGCGCTAAAGAAGGAACTAGAGCAATGGAAGCATTTAAACCAGACTGTATCATTGCAATTGGCGGAGGTTCTGCTATGGATGCTGCTAAAATTATGTGGGTAATGTATGAGCATCCAGAAGTAGATTTCATGGATATGGCAATGCGTTTTATGGATATCAGAAAAAGAATCTATACATTCCCAAAGATGGGAGAAAAAGCTTATTTTATTGCGATTCCAACTTCTAGTGGAACAGGTTCTGAAGTAACACCTTAATCGGTAATTACCGATGAATAGCAAAGTACGAAATAACCATAAGGAGACTATGAATTAATGCCTAAAATGGCTATTGTTGATGCTAATATGATGGATAATGCACCAAAAGGATTAACATCAGCATCTGGAATAGACGCTGTCACTCATGACTTAGAAGCATTAGCGTCTATGATGGCTACAGAATATACGGATGCTTTAGCGATAGAAAGTTTAAAAAATATTTTTAAATATTTGCCAAGAGCTTATGAATTAGGAAAAGAAGATAAAGAGGCAAGAGAAAAGATGGCAAATGCTGCTACGATGGCTGGTATGGCTTTTGCAAATGCATTTTTAGGAGTATGTCATTCTATGGCCCATAAATTAGGTGCTTTCCATCATTTACCACATGGTGTTGCCAATGCTTTAATGATTAGTATTGTTCTTCGTTTTAATAGTGCTGAAGCACCAGAAAAAATGGGGACATTCCCACAATATGACCATCCTAAAACATTAGAAAAGTATGCCATGGTTGCTCGTTCCCTTGGCTTTGGTGGTCAAACGGATGAGGAAAGCTTAGAAAATTTAATTCGTGAAATTGAAGCTTTAAAAGAAAAGATAGGTATTAAAAAGACTATTAGGGAATATGGAATAGAAGAAAGTGATTTTCTATCTACATTAGATGAAATGGTAGAACAAGCTTTTGATGATCAATGTACAGGAGCTAATCCTAGATTACCACTTATGAGTGAAATTAAGGAAATGTATATGGAAGCATACTATGGGGGTAAAAATTAATGGAAGTATTAGTAGAAAGAGAAACGAAAACAGTTTATAAAGAAAATGGAAAGACGATTAAGCTATTTGTAGAGAATTACTCTAAAGCATCTATTTTAAATGAGGCATTAAATCAGGCAAGAGTAGAGGAAGGAACTGATTTAAAGGTTCCTCGTTTATTGGAAGTTGGATTACTAAATAATAGATGGGCTTTAGTATCAGAACATATAGAAGGTATTCCACTTGATCAATTAATGATGATGCATCCAGAAAAAGAAGAAGAATATTTAAATTTATTTGTAGATATTCAATTGAATATTTTATCTAAAAGTGTTCCTTTATTAAACCGAATGAAGGAAAAATATAGAAGGAAGATTAATGCATCCTCTCTTCCTGACAATACGAAATATGAATTATTACAACGTTTAGAAGGAATGAAAAAACATACTAAACTTTGTCATGGTGATTATAATCCAAGCAATATTATTATGAAAGATGATGGTACTGCTTATATTATAGATTGGGCTCATGTAACGGTTGGTAATGCATCAGGAGATGCTGCCAAAACATTTTTATTGTTTGCCATGAATGGTAATGAAACTTTAGGACGAAAATACTTGAATTTATTTTCAGAAAAAAGTGGCATTCCTATGTCTAATATTCAACAGTGGATT
>CAZRIC010000077.1:0-6248 GCA_964600095.1 uncultured Muribaculaceae bacterium | reverse complement strand
CTAATAAATACAGCTTCAAATCCATAAGCAATATTACGATAATGTTTAATCTTTAATGTTCTTTCTTTTTGTATTTTTAACTTATCTTGTATATAGAAAATAATTGGTAGTAATAAAACAAAAGTTACAAATAAAATCCACCACGCAGGATTATAAACACCAAGTAAAAATGAGGCAAATATAGTAACTAATAAAAATAGATCTACCAAACCACGTCTAATATTATCAAATAATTTCCATTTTTCTATTAAATTTAGTGGAGCTTTTTTACTACTTAAGTAAGATACTACTTGCATATCTCCTCTAGCCCATCGATGTCTTCTAGTAGCATCTGCCAAGAAATTTGAAGGGAAATCGTCAATTACTTCTACATCAGATAAGAAACCACATCTAACATAATTGCCTTCTAACAAATCGTGACTTAAAATTCTATTTTCAGGAAATATTCCTGATAAAGTTTCATCAAAAATAGAAAGATCATAAATTCCTTTTCCCCAGAAACTACCTTCTTTAAACACATCTTGATAAAAGTTAGCAATTACCTTACTATAAATATCATAGCCACCAATACCAGCATAAATTTGTGTAAAAAAGGACTGATTAGTAGATTCTACATCCACACTTACTTTCGGTTGCATAATTCCGTAACCTTTAACAATCTTTGTATGATTCTTATTAAATATTGGTTTATTAAGAGGATGCGCCATAGCACCTACTAATTGAAATGCTGAACCTAATATTAATTGTGTATCTTGATCTAAAGTAATAACATATTTAATTTTTTTCTTAAAATCTGCAAAAGTATGCCCCGTATAATATTTCTGTTGATCTTCTAAAGATAATTTTCCTAATAGTAATTTATTAAAATGCTCTAAAGCCCCTCTTTTTCTTTCATATCCTAGCCATTCTTCTTCTGACTCATTATATACTCTTTTACGATAAGCAAAGTAAAAAATCTCTTTGCCATATTTTTTGTTTAATGCCTCTGTTCTTTTTAACCCAGCTTCTAGTATTTCGTCATCAAAAGGTTCAATTTGGTGCTCGCTAGAAGAACAATCTCCTAGCAAAGTAAAATATAAATTGTCACTCTTATTAGCTAAATAGTAAGATTCCAAAGAGTCAAACATAATATTTACTTTTTCTACATTTTTTAAGATAGTAACAATTACTGTCATGGTAGCAGCACTTTTTGGTATTCCATCACTAAAATCTAACTTAGGAATTGGTTCTGGTTTATAGATTTTTAAATAAACTCTACTAGCAATTTGTGTTACAATCTCACTCATTGGAATAAGTAAAATTAAGAAGCCTAAAAATCTTGGTTTAATAAAATATTTAGAAGCAAAAAAAGATAACAAAACTGTTAAAAGAACTACTAAAGAAACATATAGAAAAGCTCGTAATTTCAATAATTCTTTTTTTTGTAAATATTCACCAATATGTTTATTTTCTTTTGTAGAAATAGCAATTAAATTTTTAGCATAATCATATTCACTCTGCTTCTTTTTCTTCGCATTCTTAATAATTAAACCACGATACATTTGCTTTGTTTCTATAGTCATTTGACCATAGTAAGAATCCATTAATAAAATATATTCTGTCTTACTAACTTTACGATATAATTCTTCTATTTTCATTCTATTAATTTTGACAATTCTATTAAAAATATTAGCTACTAACATATTTTCATCTGCTGCTGATTTATATACACTTTCAATAATACTATTTAATTTAATAGATTTTCGATCTAAAATTTCATTTAACTGTTTAAATACATCATTAGAAATAGTTCCTAATTCTTTTAATCCTGCATTTAATTTTTCTAAATAAACAGGTCTTTGAATAATATCCTCTGTTAGGGTAATATAATCTTTTAAATTTATCTCATGATATTTATTAACATCACTTTCAATAGTTTCTATCAGAGATTTAACTTCAAATTCATCATTTAATTTCTTTTTTTCTCTTTCACATAAAGATACTAATTCATCCATTAAAACTAAATAGGCAACTATTCCAATGGAATTAAGTTCATGATAAGTAAAACGATAATTAAAATTATCTTGATAACGATTTAATTCTTTAATTAAAATAGAAACATCTATTTTGTATTTATTTCTTTTCAAGATTTTTTTCATTACTTCGTAAAGATCTAAATTATTTTCAAAAGCAAATTTATATGCTTTTTTATCTTTCAAAAAATTTCTCGAAACTTTTTTTTGTTCAACAATTAAATAATAGTTATCTACTATCCATTCATTAGTAGTTCCAATATAACAATGATTTTTAGTAAGTTCCGTTAAATATGCATAATAGGAAGATAATGTTTTCATGTTTTTATTATATTTTTTTTCGTATTTTTTCATAGCATTCCTCCATCTATTGTCCCTAATCTCATTATATCAAAAAAAAAGGAAAAAGTAGATACTTCTATCTACTTTTGATTATTTCCCCTCCAGGTATAAAAAACAGGATTAATTTCTTTTGTTGATGGTGTTCTTTCTACAAAACCATCAAATAAATCTTCTGGGCACTCCATTAAATCTTTTTCAGTTAAATGAAAATTTTGTAATAAAGAATTTCGGTCTTCAGAAGAAAGTTCTAATGATAAAAATGGGATTATTTGATATAAATGATATTCTTTTAGTACATTCATTATTTTTAAATGTTTACTATAAACCCATTCTTGTTCTTCACTAGATAATCCTTCCATCTTTTCAAGTCCACAATTCCAATAAAGAGTAAATAAATCGTTTCTTCTTTTTTTATTTACAACAGGTTCTCCTTCTAAAAATATATAAGCAGCTATTGCTTTTTCAGGAGAATCCCCTTTACTTATTCTATCACTAATATAGCGATCATTTAAACTTTCTTTAATAAAGAAATGAAGGAGTAATATATTACCTAATGAATAAGTATAGGGAAAAGAATTTCTTTGTCCACCTTGTACATATTCAAAAACAGCTTCCTCTACTGACATACCTTTCTTTTTGATACTATAGAAAATAACATTGTAATTGAATTGATTCTTGATACAATATTGAAATAATGTCATATCTCCCATCATTAAAATATCCTTTTGATAAGAAGAAAGAATTTCTTCTATTTCTTCCTCAGTATATTCTTTGTCAGAATCTAATTTTTGCGCTAAAAAATATTTTGGTACTCCTGATAGTATAGATATTTTATAAATACTACTTTTCAAACCTCCAAATGGATACTTTTTAGAAATATTTTGCTTAATTGCTTCTACAGCTTCTTCTATTTTCATTCCTTTATTTAGTCTACGATAAAGAGCTTCAGAAGAAATTTCCTCTAAAGATGATATTTCAGCAATTGTATACATATTTCCTTTGTATAAATACTTTTTAGCAACCCTATTATTTGTTTTTTCTCTATTCTTAAAAACTACTTTAGATTTTTTCTTTCCTATATCTATTGCTTCATAAAGGCTAAAACCTTGATTTAAATATTTATAAAGAGTAGAAGGCGCTAACTCAACTATACCCGCAATTGTTTTAACAGGCAACAATTTACCTTCAAATTCATATAATTTTCCTGTATACATATTTCCTCTATTTATTTGTATTTTGATAGTAATTTCTCTCAGCTATTTGAAGAGAAATATTTTCTAATTCTTCTATTTCTTCTTCCTCTAAAATTCTATCAATATAATATAAAATTTCAGCCATACTAAAACAATTTTGATAAGGAATTTCGTATCTATCTAAAATAGAGACTTCATCATCTGATAACCAAATACCATGATTTCTTTCTTTTAAAAATCTTTTTTCAAAATCTATTTCTTCCATATAATTACTCCTTATAAAGTGTAATAAAACCAGTTTTATGTAAATCTAAAATTTTAGTCCATACATCATCTTCTACATAACGATTTTTCTTAGGATGAACTAAATAACGAATAAAGAATTCTATATGACTATCTACAACTTTCATATAAACAATTGGATCTAACTTATTATAATAAATCCTATAATCTAAACTAATTTCTTCCATTTCATTTTGCATCTTTTTAGGAATTCTTTTAACAACTTCATTTTGATTAATAATTTCTAAAAATTTCTTTTTCGTTTCTTCAACATCAGCATCTAATGTGGTTTTTACTACTATTTCATTCCAAATATATTTAAAATTTTTATCTTCATTTTTGATAGGAGCTGTAAGGGCGAAAGAATTTGGCACATTAATTGCAATACCAGTACTTTGGGAACCATTCTCACTATTATTTACCTCTAATATTTCAAAATTAAGAGTACTAATATTAATAACGTCCCCTTTGATACCATTTACTTCAATTCTATCTTCAATCACAAAAGGCTTTTTTAATTTTATATAGATACCAGCAAAAAAATTAAAAATTAATTCTCTTAAAGCAAGTGTTAAAGCAGCAGAAATAAAACTAATAATAGTAATAATATTATCCAAAAATTTATCCCATAAAATAAAGATAATGATAACATTAATACTGGTTAATATAATATTACAAATTTGATAATAATGATAAGCTTTCCTCTGCTCAAAAATCATTAAAATATTTTTCAAACATATTTTAATAATTTTGAATACTAAAAATGATAATAATGTTAAAAGAATAGCTAAAAAAATCTCTTTATCAATACCGACTTGATTTTCTACCCAAAGACTTAGTTCTTCTAAATATTTCATTTTATCACCTCTAAACGCAGTTAAGACATCATAACATATTTTATATAGTAAGTCAAAAAATTATGCACATACATGTACATAACTATTTTTGCTTTTCCTGATTTAAAGTAAAATAAGCTTCTAAAGCATATTGTAAATTTTCAATACGCATATCTACTTGTTTTTCATTAGCCAAAATACCATTTTGATCTAAACAAGCTTCAACAGCACGAGCTGAAGTACAAAGATTAGATTCTTCATCACTAAGTAAATCTGTAGCGCCTGTTTCTTCATGAATAATTAACCATCTTCCTTCAATACATTCTAATATATATTCAGATACAGGATAGGTACTTTTTGTACGATTTACATAATCCGTTTTTACTTTCATATAAATTTTATTAATCAAATCTGTTGTACGTTTTGAATATTGAGTATTATTAAATATCGTACCTGTATAAACAGTCGTTTCTCTATTTTTTCCAATCTCTGCTTTCTCATCTATACAAGTTAAATAAGCAGTTCTATATCCATAGTTTATTTTTTTTGCTTCTTTATAACATTTTAATACATCCAATATTTCTTGGGGAGTTGGCGTTTTTTTCAAATTAATAAAACGAATTAAAGTCATTAAAGATTCTTCGTCTACATCAAATTGATAAATTGTTCTATTAATATAATAATAAAATGATTTTCCATTTTCTACTTGAACGCCAATTTCTTTTGGCCAATTTGGATCAGTTATTCCAATTTCTTCGTCAATATACTTTCTTTCTTTAGTAACTACCTCATACGTTAATAATTCGCCATCTAAAACAACTGGAATATCTAAAGATTGTTCAATAAACTTACGTAATTCTTCTTTTAATAAAATAATACGAGCAGAAATTTGCTTTTCTACACTAGTTGTATTGCGATTCATCTCTTCTAATTCTTGGCAATCACGCAAAAGAATCTCTAATTCCTGTGGAACAGTACTTTCTACATAAGTATCTGTTTCATAGTTTATTGCATCACCAGAAGGCAAAAATAACGTAGTTGTTAATAACAATGCTGATAACGATTTTACTAATGTTATACGACTAGGAATCTTTCTTTTTTTATTTATCCTCATATTACCCCACCTTATTATCTTCATTATACCATAAGATTTCAAGAAAAAAAGACAATTATTCATTGTCTTTACATTTTTCTAACTCATAAACAGCCGATAATATTCCTAATTTTCCATATTCATAGGTAAGTCCACCTTGTTGATAAGCAATATAAGGCTCACGAATTGGTCCATCACAAGAAAGTTCAATAGAAGAGCCTTGTGTAAAAGTTCCTGCAGCCATAATAACTTTATCTGTATATCCTGGCATATCCCATGGTTCTGGAACTGCAAAAGAATCTATTGGAGAACCTTTTTGAATTCCTTGGCAATATTTTATTAATTTATCAGGATTAGAAAAACATATATTCTGAACAATATCTGCCCTTTTTTCATTCCATTTTGGTTCTACAACATATCCTAACTTTTCTAGTACTTTACTAGTTAAAATAGCTGTTTTTAAAATACTAGCAACTACACTAGTCGCAAG
>CAZRIC010000076.1:0-6263 GCA_964600095.1 uncultured Muribaculaceae bacterium | reverse complement strand
GTATTTTTTAATAATACTAATTTATTATCTTTAGTAAAGCCAATAAGACCACCAGTTGTTACCGCTCTATATTCATTATTGGTAACAATTTTTCCTTTTACAATTGTTATTCCTCTTGGCTTTCCTCCACTACTATTATGTCCTGGATCATAAAATCCTGCCCCGTTAATAGCAACTAAAGCCTTTTCTCTTTTCGCCATATCTGTTACATATTGACCGCTTACACCAATTCTATTAGTAGTAGTAACATGAACTTTTGATGGATCATAAACAATCGCTAAATAAGCCTTACATCCATTTACATTAAATGTAACTAACTTATAAATATCATCAGGATTTCTATATAATACAATTCTTTCATATTCATTTTCATAAGAAGTTGAATCACTACTAGGTTGCTCTAAAGAATCAAAATCAATCAAATCCGGATTGGTAGAATCCCCTGTTTCTTCAATGTAGTTTCGACTAAATACATCAGCAATATCTGTTTCGTTATAGAACCATTTACAATAATGCTGATGACTCATAGTTGCCATTGCCGTTGTTACTAGCCAATCTTTAAAAGCTGTACTAGGTCCATATAACAACAATAAAATAGCGACACATCCTCCAATATAACATCCCATAAAGATACTGTAAATACCTTTTTTCCATATCTTATTGGGAGATATAGTGATACTATTTCTATTTTGAACATACATCACAATTCCTACTGTTAATAAAAGTACTGCTAAACCAAGAATCACAAAGATAATTCCTTGGAGAGTAGAAGTAATCAATAAATGACTATGATTAGCTACAATAAGAGCTGAAAAAAGAGCTGGAATAAATAATAAGCTTGTAATCATTAAACGTTTTGCTAATCTTTTCTTTTTCATTTCTTTTGTATAAGGTATCTCTGTTTGTTCCATAACAGGTTCAGAACTTTCTATAGAAATATTTTTCTCTTGTTTTGGCGTAGAAAAAATTTCTTCTACCATTTCTTCTACTTTTTCTTGTTTTTTCTCTTTAATACTAGGAATTGGTGCAGACCCTAACTGATCTACATCTTCATAAACAGGAACCACCATTGGTTCCTCACGATAATCTGGAACAATTGTTTTTTGAGAAGAAACTTTAAAAATTTCCTCTAAATCGGCAGTATTCTTCTCTTTAGAAATTCTAGGTTCAAAATTTTTTAACAAATCAGTTGTCTTTTCTAATTCTTCTAATGTCCCATCTTGAATCTTATCTTTTTCCATAAAACTAACCTCCTATTTTTACCCTATGTAAATTATATCAAATTTTTCTATAAAAGCAAGTACCCAACAAAAAAAGTAGCTCTCACTACTCTTTTTCTTTTGCTTATTTTTCTATTAAAGACTTATATTCTTCCTCTAATAAATAGATTTCTTTACTACTCATAAATAGAATAGCTGCATTTTGATAAGGCAAAAGCTTTTCGGCCATACCATGTTCAATATAATCAGCCCCCTTTATTTTATCAATAATTGTATAGGCATCAATTCCAGGATAATCTTCTGGATCTTCTCTATCATAATTAATATCCATAACAAATACTTTATCCGCTAAAGAAAGTGCATTTGCAAATTCTTCAGCAAATTCTTGTACCCTAGAAAAAGTATGGGCTTTAAAAACGGCTACAATTTCTTTATCAGGATACTTTTGGCGAGCTGCTTTAATAGTTACTTTTACTTCAGTAGGATGATGAGCATAATCATCAATTAAAACATTATTTCCTATAAAAGTTTCTTTAAATCGTCTATCTGCTCCTGTAAATGTTTTCAAACATTTAGAAACTTCTTTTGCATCTAATCTTTCATAATGACATACACCAATAGCAGCCAAAGCATTTAATAGCATATGCTTTCCAAATAGTGGTAAGTCAAAATGTCCATAATATTCTTCTTCAATAAAAACATCAAAACTAGTACCATCATTTCGATACTCAATATTACGTGCCTGAATATCATTATCTTCACTAATTCCATAATAATAAACAGGTTTTGATAATTCCAAAGAATGAGTATAAGGATCATCTCCACAAATAATAGCCATTTTACTTGCTTTATTTGCAAATTCTTGATATGCACTTATAACATCATCCATATTTTTAAAATAATCAGTATGATCTAATTCAATATTTGTTACAATGACATATTCAGGTTCATAAGCCAAAAAATGTCTTTTATACTCGCATGCCTCTAAAACAAACTTTTTAGATTCTTTACAAGCAGCTCCACGACCATCACCAATAATATAATTACATCCACCCATATCTTTTAAAATATGAGAAATCATCGCTGTAGTAGTCGTCTTCCCATGACATCCAGATACACAGATAGTATCAAACTTTTTTGATAACTTACCTAACATCTCATGATATTCATAGGTTCTTAAATTCATTTCCATTGCCTTTTGCATTTCCGGATGAACATCTTTAATAGCGGTAGACCTTACTACAATGGTATCTTTGTCCATTGCATCATTTGCCTCACTATAAATAGGAATATTTCGTTCTCTTAAACGATCTTCCGTAAAACGGTGTTCACTAGCATCATCATATCCAATTACTTCGTAACCTAAATCAGAAAGTAAAAGCGCTAAAGCACTCATTCCTGCCCCTTTTATTCCTATTAGATAATATTTCATGTGAACTCTCCTAACCTAAAATTTGAACAACTAATGGTCCTAATATTAAAAGTAACATTAAGGGAACCATTAGTAATACAGAAACAATACTAATCTTATTTGGAATCTTATTCATTTTTTCCCTAATAGATAATACTTGCTTCTCCCTTAAAAAATCAATTTGACCATACATATTATCAACTAAACTACTACCAAAAAGACTAGCTTCTGTAATACTTAGAATAATATTATTAATTGTTTCTGATGGAATTCTTTTTTTCATATCTTTCAAAGACTCCACCATACTTTTACCATACTTTGTTTCTTTTAATGCTTTTTTAAATTCTTCTCCTAATTCTGAAGAAGTATTAGAAACAGTAATCTCTAAAGAATTTTCCAAATTTTTTCCAGACTCTAACGAGAGTGTCAATATCTCAAAAAAATTTAAAGCTTCTCTTTCTAATCTTTCTCCTCTTCTTTGAATAGGATACAAAATCATAATATAATAAAGAAAATAATAGTAAGCGATTACCAGAAATGGAATTACAAAGTAAGATAAATCCGTAAAATAGTAAAGCGCTAAAGCAAGCATAACTGTTGTAAGTAAGCGAACTGATAAAAATCTTGTAGCATCAAAAGTAGAAGCTCCTAAATAGGCAATTTGTCTATCTAATTTTTCTATACCAGATAATCTTTTCTTTTTTTCCACAGTCTCACATCCTTACTTTCATAATTTTCTTTATAATACAAATATATAACAAATATACTAACATAATGACAAAAAGTAATAACCAACCTGTTGGGCTTGTTACAAGTGGTAAAAAGTAATCAGGACTTACAAAGCTAATTGCAAATATAAATAATAAAGGCAATAACATAAGTACGTAAGAAACAATTTTAGCGCTACTAGTAAGAGCTTTTAACTCTAAGCGTAATTTCTTTTTATTCATTAATGTTTTCTCAATAGAACTAAACACTTTTACAATATTTCCTCCTGTTTGATTTAGAACAGAAATAGAGGAATTAATATAAGTTACTTCTGGTATTTCAATTCTTTTTGCAAAACGATTAAATACTTCATCCGTAGATAACCCCATATCTAATTCTTTTCGCATTCTTTCAAATTCTTCATGAATGTCACCATCTAATTCCTCCGCAACTAATTCTACAGCTTGAGGAATACTATGACCTGATTTGAAAGCATTATTCATAACAATAACGGCTTGTAATAAATCATTTTCAACATGATTACGATAAAAATGATAACGTACAAAATAAACAATATCTACCAAAATATATCCTAGCAATAGTGCAATAATCATTTCTAAGAAAGAAAGGATTTCCAAACGAATTGCTGAAGCTAAAATAGATACGGCTAGGAATAATATACTAGTTATAATCTTTTTAGCGATAATATGCGAACCTGTTTTTTCTCTAAAAGCAATTTGATATTTTTCATAAGTCTTCGCGTAAACATTCATAAACTTAAGTTTTGATAAACTATTAGCAAAGGAATCAATCATTCCATCTTTTAAAATTACCATACGATCGAATACACTATTCATTTTTCTCTTTGGTTGTAAAGAAAATTTACTGATTCTCTTTTCAATTAGCATAGAACGATAATATTCCATAATTAAAAGTAGGACAACGCAAATCATACCAATTGCTACACATTCCTTTAAGAATATTATATCACGATTATTATCGACTACTTCATAAGTAATCGTTCTAATAGTAGTATTTCCTGCCTCATCACTTACTTTATAGCTAACTTCTTTCTTCCCTACTGTAGAAAAAGCATTAGAATCTAAACTTGTCGTTACTTTTTCATTAGAAATAACACCATCTTCATTATCGACTACTTTCACACCACTTAAGATATCAACAGTAGAACCTACTTCTACTTTTAAAGAATCTTTATTAATTTCAATTCGTGGTGCATCTTTATCAATAATATACTTTCCAGTTTCAAAGGCTTGAACCTCTCCTGTTGCTGTATAATTAGTAAATTCTATTGTATAATGTCCTGTATCTGTCAAAGCAATTCTAGTTGCTGAATTGTCTTCAATGGCAACACTTTTTCCCTTTTTACCATCTTTTATGATTGTATAAGAATAGTTAGTAATATTTGCAGTTGGTTTATAATCAATAACAATATCATCACGTGTAGCTGTCTCTTGACTAGCTAAACTAATATGATAGCCATTTTCTTCTTGCATAAATTCCCTCCTATTCTCCAAAAATATCTTCTAAATCAGAAATTCCCATTGCTTTCATCTTCTCATAAACTGTTGGAATATATGGTTCTAAAACAAATTCTCCTTTTACCTCTAAAGAATCTGTTAATCCTTGTTTATGGAAAGCAAATATTTCTTTTAGATTAACTGTACCTCCTGTTATACCAACAACTTCACAAATACTAGTCACTCTTCTGTGTCCATCGCTCAATCTTTCTATTTGAACAACAATATCAATTGCTTCCTCTATATATTCACGAATAGCACGTACTGGTATTTCCATACCTGCCATTAAAATCATTGTTTCTAATCTATTTAAAGCATCATGAGGACTATTTGCATGCATAGTAGTTAAAGAACCATCATGTCCTGTATTCATAGCCTGAAGCATATCAAATGCTTCCTTTCCACGAACTTCTCCTACTACAATACGATCTGGTCTCATACGAAGAGTATTAATAACCAAATCACGAATCGTTACTTCCCCTTCTCCTTCATAATTTGCATTTCTCGTCTCCAAAGAAATAACATGATTTTGGTGTAACGATAACTCAGCAGCATCTTCTATTGTAACAATACGTTCATTTTCTCCGATAAAAGAAGACAAAATATTTAATAATGTTGTTTTTCCAGCGCCTGTTCCACCACAAATTAAAATATTTAATTTTGCTTTTACACAAGCCTCTAAGAATCTTGCCATATAAGGAGTAAGTGCACCATTTCTTAAGAAATCATCAATATTAGCAAGTTCACTTTTAAACTTTCTAATTGTTAATACTGGTCCCTTTAATGATAAAGGAGGAAGTACTGCATTTAATCTAGAGCCATCTATAAGTCTAGCATCTACCATCGGATTAGCAGTATCAATAGTTCTTCCTAAAGGCTGAATTAATCTTTGAATCGTTCTTACAATATGATCATCATTAATAAAAGAAACACTTTCATCTTTTATAATCTTACCATCTAACTCTATATACACTTCATCTTTTCCATTTACCATAATTTCAGTAATGTCTTTATCTTCTAATAATTCTGTAATTGGTCCAAAACCATTTACTTCATTATCAATTAAATTATAAAGGTAACTTCTTTCAATAATTGTTAAATCATATCCAGCAACAGCATGATCTACTTCTGAACGAATCGCTAAAGACGTCATCGTATTTTCATTAGTATGTTTATCAATCAATCCCTGAATAATTTTTGTTCTAAGTTCCTCTAATAATTCTTTATCAGAAAAAGCTTCATAATCTGTTCCAAAATTTACATCTTTTTGCATTGGGGCAGAAAATTCATCTACAAATTTTTTACTCATACTAATCCTCCTTTAGTAGAACATCTGCAATTAAACTATAAACTTTATAAGCCTTTTTGCATTTCTGACGTTCTCTA
>CAZRIC010000075.1:0-6305 GCA_964600095.1 uncultured Muribaculaceae bacterium | reverse complement strand
GGTAATATTGCGTTTGATGGAGGATTCTATAGTTATATAGAAATTCATAATAAAGGCGATAAAGATATTTCCTTAAAAGAATATTCTCTATCTAATGATATTGCAAGACCATTTAATTATTCCTTACCAGATGTAGTTTTAAAACCAAACGAAGTTTATTTGATTTATACATCAGAATTAAATAAGGATAATCATGCTAATTTCTCTTTAAATAAGAAAAATGGTATTGTTATTTTATCTAAGAAAAATAAAATAGTAGAAAAAGTAACTTATGAAAATGTAACTAATGGATTTGCCTATATTAAAGATTCTACTGGTAAATTTAAAGTTGGAAACAATATTTCTCCAGGATATGAAAATTCTTTAATGGAATCTTTTTCAAAAGAAAAAAGAAAAAATCCTGAAGAATTAATCATTAATGAAGTTATGAGTTCTAACCGTTCTTATTTACCACAGAATGGTGGAGAATACTATGATTGGATTGAACTTTATAATAATACAGATCATACCATTCAATTAGGAGAGTATTCTCTAACAACCACAGAACAAAATAAGAAATTATATCCATTACCAAAAAAAGAGCTTAAAAGTGGCGAATACTATGTCATTATGGCATCTGGTAATTCTAAATTAAGTAATGCTAGATATCCACATGCTGATTTTAAGATTTCTGCATCAGAAAGTCTTTACTTATATCATAACGATAACTTGGCAGATTCTGTATTTATTGCGAATATTCCAATTGGATATAGTTATGGAAGAAGTTCTTCTAACGGATTCTATTATTTTGAAAAACCAACTCCAGAAAAAGCCAATGCAAAATCAGACATATTAGAGATTGCTTATGAGCCTGTTTTTAATAAAGAACCAGGAGTATATAATGATGTTACACAATTAGCCGTAGCGCTTGAAGGACCAGGGACTATATATTATACTTTAGATGGAAGTACACCAACTACGAAATCTAAGGTGTATAATAGTCCTATTCTTTTAAATAAGACAACAGTTGTTAAAGCTATTGCCTATGATAAGAATAAGAAAGCTAGTAATATTGTTACAGGAAGTTATATTATTAATGAAAATCATACTCTTCCAGTTTTATCACTTAGTTTACCGAATAATTCTTTTAAGTTACTGAATAATAACTTAAATTCTACGAAACTAACAGTTGCTGCTCATGCGGAATTATATGAAAAAGATTCTTCCTTTTCAATAGATTGCGGGATGAAGTTGTTTGGCGGTCAAACAAGATTTATTTCCAAGAAAAGTTTTGCTTTAAAATTTTCTTCTGAGTATGGACCATCAAAATTAGAATATAAAGTATTTGACCGTAGAGATGCCGTTAGTTATAAAACATTAGTTGTAAGAAGTGGTTCTCAAGATAGCGTAGGTTCTATGTTTCGTGATGAATTAGCCACTTCGGTTATGAACGATTATGGAACTGTTGATGTTCAGGACTACAAAGCTGTTATTCTTTATATTAATGGAGAATATTGGGGCGTTTATTTTCTTAGAGAAAAGGTGGATGAAGAATTTGTAAAACATCACTATGATGTAGATCCAGAAGGAACTAATATTGTACGTATTGATAATAATATTAGTGAAGGTAGTTCAAAAGATTACAACCATTTAAATTCCTACATTAGAAATCATAATTTATCGAATACTTCTGATTATCAATATGTTTCTGAAAGATTAGACATTGATAATTTTATCGATTATGTAATGGGGGAGTTATATACTACCAATAATGATATTGTAAATACAAGATTTTTTAATAATCCAAATTTAGATAATGGAAAGATTAAAATGATTTTTTATGATTTTGACTATGCTTTTTATAATTATTCTAGAAATTATTTACAGTGGATGATTAATCCTGCTGGAATGGGAGATCATCATTTCAATAATACTATCATCAGAGGATTATTACAGAATAACCAATTTCGAAAACGTTTTTTAGAGCGAGCTTCTTATAATTTGAAAAATGTATGGACAGATGAAAATGTCTTAAAGAAATATCAAGAGTTAAAGGACTTATTAGATCCTGAGATGAAGAGGAATCAAGAACGTTGGCGGATGACTTATCAAGAGTGGTTGGATAACTGCAATGAATTAAAAAGTTATATCAACAAGAGAAGATCTTATTTAGTAAATTCCTTAAAAAACTATTTTGGACTTACAAATGAGGAAGTGAGGGAATACTTTGGATAAAAAACAGTATAGGCATGAACTAAAATTTATTCTGAATACGATAGAAGCAGAACTTTTGAAACAGAAATTAATGCTGATTATGGACATTGATGAAAATTCGGTCAATGAAGATCATACTTATTTCATTCGTAGCTTATATTTTGATGATGATTATGATACTGCTTATTATGAAAAGATAGATGGACTAGAAAAAAGAGAGAAGTATAGAATTCGTATTTATAATTTAGATAGTTCTTTCATTCGTTTAGAAAGAAAAGAAAAAAATCGTGATTTGACTCATAAAAAACAGGAAAAAATAACGAAAAGCCAATGTTTAAAATTTATGGAAGGCGATTTTGATGGAATAGCTTTAGAAGAGAATAGTTTGTTAAGTGAGTTTGTGATGAAGAAAAAGTTACATCAAATTAAACCATCTGTTATTGTAGATTATAAACGTTTAGCCTTTACATATCCTTTAGAGGATACGAGAATTACGTTTGATGAAGAAATTCGTTCTGGAAAATTTAATCATAATTTATTTGATAAAGATATTTTAACATTTGATGTTTTAGAACCTAATCAAGTGGTATTAGAAGTAAAGTTTAACAATGCTCTTCCAAGCCATATAAGAGAAGTCATTCAAACAGTGCCTTCTGTTCGTCAAGCGGTTTCTAAATTTGCTTTATGTAGAGAAAAGAAGGAGGTATAACATGAGCTTTTTAGATATAATAAAGAAAAGTGTAGTAGAGGAGTTTACAGGTACACTTTCAACAGGAGATTTATTTTTCTCCTTACTTACTGCTTTTGTAGCAGCACTATTAATTAGTTTTATTTATAAGAAAACTTATACTGGGGTTTCTTATACAAAGTCCTTTGTATTATCAATTGTATTATTAGCGATGGTAACTTCATTAGTTATTAGAACTATTAATTCTAATTTAGCTCTTTCATTAGGTATGGTCGGTGCTCTTTCTATTGTACGTTTTAGAACAGCAGTAAAAGATCCAGTAGATACTATTTTTATGTTTTGGGCTATTACAGCAGGAATTATGTCAGGAGCTGGTATTTATTTAACCACCATAATTGCTACTCTAATATTGGGTATTTTATATATGGTAAGTTATGTAACAGCATTTAAAGGTTCTCAAAAGTATTTATTAGTAGTAAAAGCTGATAAAAACTTTGGAGATAAAATCTTAGATTTAATGAGTCAAAAGAAAAAATGTGTTTTAAAAACAGAGGCAGTTAAGAAAGATTCTGTTGAGTTTACTTTTGAACTTTCTAATAAAGATATGGCAAAAGATTTACTTGCATGGAAAGATAAGAAAGAAATTGAAAGTATTCATTTAGTAAGTGTTGATTAGTAGAAGATTTATTCTTCTACTTTTTTTGGAAAAATTTGACAAATAAAGAATGAAATGTTAGAATACACCGCAATAGATGGGAATTTTCTCAAATAACTTTTTGTACTAGATGGGGGATAAAGAACTATGAAAAAAGGATGGTTATCCATGATGAGAAATCAATTTGAATACAAAGGAAAAACTTACACGGTTTTAGAAGTTTTATCTATTAAGAATATGGACTTTGTTATTTATCAAACTGAGTCTTTAAAATATGCTTATTTAAAGAGAAATGATATCGAAGAAAGAATGACTTATAGTTCTTTTGAAACCTTGATGAAGATATTGCCTCAATATCAAAAAACTAGTTATCAAAATATCAAAAATATGTTAGATGCCTTTGTTAAAGTATTAACAATTGGTGGAAATATGATATCTTTAAAACGTATGTTTTGGGAAATTTTAGAACGTGATTCTGAATATTTTGAAGAAAATACAACACAAGTTCTTTCTTTAGAATATTTTGAAACATTATTTCAAACAGAATCTTATTCCTATTATGGTAAGAACGCGAATAAAATTCATCATATAGATGCTAATATGTTGAAAGAGCAAGAAAAGGATAGTAATCCTAAAAGACTCTTCACTCTTCCAAAACTCTTCTATGCAGCGCTTATTCTTTTTGTGGTTATTTGCTTCAATGGTTTTTTAGGAACCTTTACGAGTAGTGATGATAGTAAAAGATTATCTAATTATCTTTTAATTGGCAAATTAGAAAAAAAGCCAGAAGAAGAGCCATTAGTAGAAAAAAATCATTGGGATACTATTACAATTTCTACTATCGATGTTGATTTTGCAGGTCTTAAAAAAGAAAATAAAAATATTATTGGATGGTTCTTTTTAAATAATAGTGAAAAAAATTATCCAATCCTTCAAAATAATGAAAAAGAAAATACGATGCCAGGATGGTTCTTTGCTAATAAGCAATCTGATTTCGTTAATTTTAAAAATAATACATTTTTATATAGCGATGAGAGATTAGACTTACTTTTATCAGATGAGGCCAAAAAGATTATAGATGAGGATTGGTATAGCAAAGAAGAAAATCAATTATTTGTTATTTCAACACCAATTCAAAGCACAGTTTGGAAAATCGTGGCTATTAACTTTAGTGCAAAAGAAAATAGTCAACTTGAAAAACTTTATGAAGAGGATAGTACACTATAAAAAGCACTGGAAACAAGTATTGATGCTTTCCATGATACAGTAACCGAGGAAGATAAAACTTTAACACTCTCTATTCCTGTTCAATCAAAGGGATTAAAAGTAGTGATCAGTGCGAAGATGGTACAAAGTAAAAAGACAAGTTAAAAGTAGGAAATTATCCTACTTTTTTAATTGGTTATTCTCTTTATAGCCATTCTTTGTTATAATAAATATTAGGTGTATAATATGCAGGTTTTTGATAATGGATTATGGAAAGAAAATAAAAAGATAGTAATTGTTTTTGTTCTATCTTTAATAGTTCTTATGATAGTTGATTATGGAAAAGAATATTTTCCTGCTTTTTTCTTGTCTTCTAATGAAGAAAATACGAAATTAAAGATTACGGAAATTATGACATCCAATCAAGGTGTTTATGCGGATCCTGATGGAAATTGTTATGACTGGATAGAACTTTATAATAGTAGTAAGGAAGATATCTCTTTAACTGGTTATACATTAAATGATAATGAATATGGAAACAATATCTGGAGTTTTCCTGATATAACGATTAAAAGTCAAGAATATTTGGTTGTTTATTTAACTGGCATGTTATCGGAAGAAAGAGCGGGATTATATGCACCTTTCGCCCTTAATAAAGAGGGTGGAGAGGTTTTAACTTTAAAAGATTCTAAAGGAAAAGTTATCGAAAAAGTTCTATTAAAGAAGATTCCTAAAAATACAGTTCTAAGAAAAAATGAGAAGAATAAATTTGAAATTTCTGATGTGATAACACCAGGATATTCTAATACAATGGAAGGACGACAAGCTTATCTAAAATCTTTTATAGATAATGGAAATGATTTAGTAATAAATGAATTTCTTCCTAATAATAAGGGTGTATTTATTAAGGATGGAGACTTATATCCTTATATTGAACTTAAAAATAATGGCGAATTACCAATTTCTTTAAAAGAGTATCATTTATCAGATGATTTCAATAAACCCTTTTTATGGCAATTAGAAGATATTACATTAGATCCTGGAAAAACTTATATTGTTTATGCAACAGGAATAAATAAAGAAAATCATGCTAATTTTTCCATTGATAAAAATGAGGGGGAACTAATTCTTTCCCACAAAAATAAAATAGTAGAAAGAGTATCTTATAAGTCCACAAAATCTGGATATGCTTTTGTAAGGATAGATAACGAGTTTAAGGAAACTATTGATATAACACCGGGATATGATAATACGGATGCTGGAAGAAAAGAATATGCTAAAAGTATGAAATATCCAAAAGATTTAATACTATCCGAGATTATGAATGGAAATCGTAGTTATTTAAAACAAAAGAATGGAGAATACTATGATTGGATAGAATTATATAATAACTCTTCTACGACCGTCGATTTAAGTAAGTATATCCTATCTACTAGCAAGAATAATAAAAATGGAGTACGGTTACCTAAGAAGTCTTTAAAGCCTGGAGAATACTATGTTTTTTTAGAAACGGATAAGATTAAAAACTTTTCTATAACAGATGATCAAAGCTATTATCTTTAT
>CAZRIC010000074.1:2972-6362 GCA_964600095.1 uncultured Muribaculaceae bacterium | reverse complement strand
GATACTAAGTTCAATAGATTTTACTCCTGTTCTATTAGAAGGCAACATAAAATCATAAATTTTTTCTGATGATAAACTATTTTTACCAGTTTCTTTTTTTAAATAGGCATAATAGTCTTCTACACCACAGCCACTTTTTTTCCTAATACTATCGAATATAGCACGATATGGAAATGATACTCCATAATACATGGTATCATAAAAACTAGTTAATTCATCTATGTTGGCCTGTTTAGAATATTTAGGTAATTGAAAGGTAGAAGGTTCTTCTATTTCACTTGCTTGAAAAAATTCTCCATTAAATCTAACACGATAGAAAGAAGGTATTTCATCAACTATTAATTTTAAATCATATTGATTAGAATCTAATAGGGTAGAGTCTAATTTTTGTTCTAAATGATTAAATAAATTTCCTTTTTGAATAGTAATCATAATTATCACCTTTTAATGAATAATATTATAATATAATTAGAACTAAAATACTAGTAATTTTTTATTGAAAAATGAAAAGACAAATATCTTTTTAAAAAAATGTTAAAAAGATATTGACAAATATTTTTCTTTTTAATATAATACTAATAACAAGAACAAAACTGTTCTTGAAAATTTAACTTATACTTATTAATAATTTATTAAAAAGAAAGAGGAGGCATTATGAAAAAAGTAGAGATAAGTGAAATTGAAGAATTGACAATAGTAGTAGATATGGTAAATGGCTTTGCTAAAAAAGGTGTTATGGCAGATCCTTACATTATGCATATTGTTCCAGTTATTAGGAAATATATGGAGGAAGCTTTAGAAAATCCAAATAAGGCAGTAGCAGTTATTAAAGAATATCATGATGAGAATGCAAAAGAATTTGATATTCATCCACCTCATTGTCAAAAAGGAACTGAAGAAGCAGAAATGGTGGATGAGTTAAAAGATTTAGAACCTTACTGTTATACATTCCAAAAAAATTCAACAAGTGCGATATGGGCACCAGGATTTCTAGATTTTATTAAAACACTATTAAAGAATCCAAAGTTCAAAAAGATTCGTGTAGTTGGATGTTGTACAGATATTTGTGTTATGGATTTAAGTATTCCATTAAAAAAATTATTAGATCAATTAAATATTGATGTAGAAATTATAGTACCAACAGAGGCTGTAGAGACATTTGAAATTAAACCACATACTTATGATGAAAGTGGAAGAATTGTTGAAGAAGGAATCCATGATAGAAATGAGTGGAATACTATGGCATTTAAATTTATGAAGCAGGCAGGTATTCAAATAGAAGAAAAAGGCTATCAGAAAGTGAAAGCTTAAATTTTAAATTTTGTTATTAATAAATTATATAAAAAATGGAGAGATATTATGAAAAAAACAGAATTAAAAAGTGTAGAAGATTTTAAAAATTTAATGGGTATTGATAACCCAAATATTACGACATGGGAAGCTTTGAAAAAAGAAATTGAAAGAAATCAAAAACCTAATTTAGCGATGCTTACAGATTTTTATGAATTTACAATGTCACAAGCATTCTTTGATGCAGGAGATGAAAATAAGAAAGCTTACTTTGATGTATTCTTTCGTACGAATCCTTTAGATGGAGGATATACCATTAGTAGCGGTTTAGGAGATATTGTTAATTTTGTAAAAGATTTTCATTATACTGAAGCAGATATAGAATATTTAAGAAGTACTGGTCAATTTACAGAGGATTTTCTAAGATATTTAAGAAATTTACGCTTCAATGGAGATATTTGGGCTATTCCTGATGGTACTCCAATATTTCCAAATGAGCCAGTTATTACGGTACGTGCAAATATTATAGAAGCTCAACTATTGGAATCTTTAATGCTTGCTTATTTTAATCAAGGATCATTGATTGCTACATCAACTAAAAGAATTACAAATGCTGCAGGAAAGATTCCAACATCAGACTTTGGGCTTAGAAGAGGTCATGGTGAAGGAACTATTAATGGATCTAAGTATGCTATGATAGGTGGGTGTGCCTCTACTTCTAATACTTTAACAGGAGAACTTAATGGAGTGAAGATATCAGGAACGATGGCACATGATTTAATTCAATTTTATAAAGATGATTATAAAGCATTTATGGTATATGCTCATGCTAATCCAAGAAATTGTGTATTTTTAGTAGATACTTTTAATACCTTAAAGAAAGGTATCCCTGCAGCTATCCGTGTAGCAAAAGAATTCTTAATTCCAAATGGTTTTCCATTTATTGGAATTCGTATCGATAGTGGTGATTTAGCGTATCTTTCAAAAGAGGCAAGAAAAATGTTAGACGAAGCTGGATTTAGAGATACTAAAATTTTCTTAACAAATGGTTTGGATGAAAAAAAGATTAATTCTTTAAAACAACAAGGAGCTTGTGTAGATGCTATTGGAGCAGGAGATAATGTACTTGCTCCAAAAGAGAGAATGAATGGTGTTTATAAATTATGTGCAGTAGAAGAAAATGGAGTTCCAGTACCAAGAATTAAAATTAGTGGTGACACAATTAAAACAACAAATCCAGGTTATAAGAAAGTATATCGTTTCTATGATAAAAAAACAGGATATGCTTTAGGGGATGTAGTCGCACTTGCTGATGAGATTATACCCCTTGATCATTATACTTTAATCTCACCAACAGAAGAATGGAAAACTACTGATTTAAAAGATTACACAGTGAAAGAATTACAAGTACCAATTTTTAAACAAGGTAAATTAGTCTATGAAGTTCCAACAGTTATGGAAAGTGCAGAAAATTGTGAAGAAGAATTCGCAAAACTATATCCTGAAGTAAAAAGAGATATTAAACCACATGGATATTATGTAGATTTGAGTAGAAAATTATTAGATTTAAAAAAACAATTATTAAATGAATATGCAGGTATTGAAACAGAAAAGGTAAAAACAATAGGTACTTATCATGCGTAAAGAAAAGTTAAAGGAATTGGAAAATTATTTAGAGGAACTGAAAACAGTAGAATTAGTAAGGAAGAAAAAATCATTTTTTACTAGATTCTTTAAAAAAGGATTTTTATCTAGTGATACTTATGAATGTCATTTAAACTGTGGTAGAATAATAGTAAGAGAAAAGCTCTTAAAGGGAAAAAAAGAAGGTAGTGCAGCTATTATCTTTGCGCTTACTAAAACAGGGGAAGTATTACTAAATGTAGAACCACGTGTATTTACAAGAGAAACAGTAGCTTTAGGTTTTCCAGCAGGATATATAGAACCTAATGAATCGGCAGAAGTAGGTGCAAGAAGAGAACTTTTGGAGGAACATGGTTATGAAGCAGAAGAAATGATTTTATTAGATGAGTTCTATCAAGATGAAGGATGTTCTTCTGCATTCAATAAAATTTTCTTAGCTCTTAATTCCTCTAAGGT
>CAZRIC010000074.1:0-2962 GCA_964600095.1 uncultured Muribaculaceae bacterium | reverse complement strand
TAAAGATGAAATTATTAGACCATTTCTTTGTACATACGATGAAGTATTAGAACTAAATAGATTAGGATACTTTAAAGGAGCAAATAGTAAACTTGCTATAGAGCGAGTAAAGGAATATATGAAAAGGAGGTAGTCATATGTTAAAAAAATATGGATATGTAAGAGTAGGGGCTATTGTACCTGAATTAAAAGTAGGAAATGTAGAATTTAATATAGAAGAAATTTTAAAAGAAATAAAAAAAGTATCTAAAGAAGGAGTTCAGATTGTAACACTACCAGAATTATCTTTAACTGGTTATACTTGCAATGATTTATTCCATCAAGATATTCTTTTAGATATAGCTTTAGATGGATTAAAGAAAATCGTAGAGAAAACGAAAAATATAGATATTGTCTCTATTATTGGACTTCCTATTTCATTAGATAATCAGTTATTTAATGTAGCTGCTGTTATTTCTAAAGGGGAGATTTTAGGCATAGTACCAAAAACATTTATTCCAAATTATAGTGAATTCTATGAGAAGAGATGGTTTGCATCTTCTATTAATGCCATAAGTGATACTGTTACTTTATTTGGAAGAGAAGTACCATTTGGAACGAATATTTTATTTCAAGATAAGGAAAATAAAAATATTACTTTTGGGATAGAAATCTGTGAAGATGTTTGGAGTATTAATCCTCCAAGTAATGAGCATGCTTTAAATGGTGCGACAATGATATTTAATCTATCTGCTAGTAATGAAATTATTGGTAAATATGAATATCGCAAAGAGATAATTAAGATGCAATCAGCTAAAACTATCAGTGCTTATATCTATGCATCTAGTGGAGTAGGGGAATCTACTACAGATGTAGTGTTTTCTGGTCATGCTATGATAGCAGAAAACGGTTCTATCTTAAAAGAGAATAATCGCTTTGAATTTGCTTCTAACATTATTACTATGGATATTGATGTAGAACGTATCATGAATAATCGCCATAAAGATATTAGTTATATGGGTGTTATTCCAAAAGTAAAATATAGAACTATCTACTTTACATTAAAAGATACAAATAAAAACTTACTACGCACTTATCCACTTTATCCATTTGTTCCTAAAAATGAAGAAAAAAGAAATTTAAGATGTTCTGAAATATTTAATATTCAAGCATCTGGTTTAGCGAAACGTTTAAAACATACTGGGATTAAAAAAACAGTAATTGGTATCTCTGGAGGATTAGATTCTACTTTAGCCTTTTTAATTATTATAGAAGCTTATAAAAAATTAGGCATTGATAATAAAAATATGATTGCTGTCACAATGCCTGGCTTTGGTACTACCGATAGAACCTATACAAATGCAGTTAATTTAGTAAAAGAATTTGGCGCTACGTTAAAAGAGATTAGTATTAAAGAAGCATGTTTAGTACATTTTAAAGATATCGATCAAGATGAGAATACTTTTGATATTACCTATGAAAATTCACAGGCTAGAGAACGTACGCAAATTTTAATGGATATTGCGAATAAAGAAGGTGCCTTAGTAATTGGAACAGGAGATTTATCAGAACTTGCTTTAGGTTGGTGTACTTATAATGGGGACCATATGAGTATGTATGCTGTTAATACATCTATTCCAAAAACATTAGTTAGATACTTAGTAAAATGGATTGCAGATACGTATGAACAAACAAAAGATACTATCTATGATATTTTAGACACTCCTATTAGTCCTGAATTACTTCCTCCAACAAAAGATGGTAAGATTGCCCAAAAGACAGAATCTTCAGTAGGACCTTATATCTTACACGATTTCTTCCTATATCAATTTTTAAGAAATGGTTTTAAACCAAGTAAAATTTACTTTATTGCTAGTATAACATTTAAGGATATGTATGAAGAAACAGAGATTAAGAAATGGTTAACATTCTTTATTAAAAGATTCTTTACACAACAATTTAAAAGAAGTTGTATGCCAGATGGACCTAAAGTAGGAACTATCAGCTTATCTCCAAGAGGGGATTTACGTATGCCAAGTGATGCTGACTTTGAAATATGGTTAAAAGACTTAGAGAATATCTAAGCCTTTTTGCATTTTGAAAGAAAGTAAGATATACTAATAATATTGGAGGGTATTTATGAAAAAGAGATTTGCTATTTTTTTATTCCTGGCTTTATTTATTTTAGTTGGATGTAGTAATGAAAAAAAGAAAAGTGATACTCCTGTAGAAGAAAAATTACAAGTAGAAAATGTATCTATGGTTATTAAAGAAGGAACTTTAACACGTAATGGAGTAGTCGTTATTATCACAGATACTAATAATCCACATTATGATTATGGAAATCCTTTTCGAATTGATAAAAAAGAAAAGGGAAAATGGAAAACATTAAAAGCGGCAGATAATACAGCTTTTACTTTACCGGCTTATTCTGTAGATGAAAATAATCAATTAGAATTGAGTCAAAGCTGGGATTTTATGTATGGAACCTTAGAAGATGGAGAATATCGATTAGTAAAAGATGTATGTATAGATGATGCTTGTAAAAAGAAAGAGTATTTTTCTGTAGAATTTACTATTAATGATGAAATTGTAAATAAAATTTATCCAGAACAAGAAAATCTAGTAATCGTAGATAAAATAAAAGACACTAAAAAAATAATAGTATATAATGTATTAACTAAGAAAAAGGAAAAGACAATTACGAAAGTAGAAGAAATTGTAGATATTTTATCTTATGCTCAAAAGTTACCAGTAAATGTTCATTTGACTAGTGAAGTAAATGAGTATGAATTATCGTTATATGATAAACAAGATAAATTATTAGAAACTATTTCTGTATGGAAAACTGGAACTATTGGTTTTCATGGTAATAAAGAATATCAATTAAATACAAAGAAGTTAATAGAAATAATAGAAGGAAAGATTTAGAGAATTAAATCTTTTTTTGATGAATGAAATATGATATACTAAATGAGAAAGA
>CAZRIC010000073.1:0-6376 GCA_964600095.1 uncultured Muribaculaceae bacterium | reverse complement strand
CATTAAAGTTAGCAATTGTAATTCCACATTCTAATCCCTTTTTAACTTCACGTACACTATCTTTTTCTCTCTGTAGAGACCCAATAGAACCATCATAAATAACTTTACTATCACGAATTACTCTCGCTTTAGCACCAATTTTTACTAATCCTTCTTGTACATAAGAACCGGCAATAACGCCTACTTTAGAGAATCTAAATAGTTGTCTTACTTCTACAGTACCTAATGTTTGTTCCTCATATTCAGGCTCTAACATACCTTTCATAGCAGCTTCCATCTCTTCTACTGCTTTATAAATAATATCATATAGGCGAATTTCTACGCCTTTATCTTTTGCATAATCACGAATCGAATTATTTGGTCTAATATTAAATCCTACAATAATAGCATTAGAAGCACTAGCAAGTACAATGTCGCTTTCTGTAATAGCTCCTACACTACTGCGAATAACTTTTACACGTACTCCATCTACTTCTATTTTTTCTAATGAATTTTTAACAGCCTCAGCAGAGCCATTCACATCTGCTTTTATAATAACGTTAATTTCTTTTACACCATCTTGAATTTTGGCAAAAATATCCTCTAAAGAAACACTATTTGATTTATTTTGAGCTTCCTTTTCTTCTGTTTTTCTAGTTTCACCAATACTTCTTGCTTGCTTTTCTGTCTCGAAAGCCATAAATTTATCTCCCGCTTTTGGAGTTTCATTTAAACCAGTAATTTCAACTGGTTGAGATGGAGATGCAGAAGTTATTTCTTCTCCCTTATCATTACGTAATGTTCTAATTTTACCAAATGAACTTCCCACAACAATTGGATCCCCTAATCGTAATGTACCATTTTGAATAAGTACCGTTACAATAGGTCCAACATGTTTATCAAGTTTTGCTTCTACAACAGTTCCAATTGCATATCTATTTGGATTAGCTTTATAATTTTCCATTTCAGATACTAATAGAATGTTTTCTAGTAAAGTATCTATACCTTCACCTGTTTTAGCAGAAATCTTAGTAAATATAGTATCTCCACCCCAAATATCTGGAGTAAGTCCATATTCTGCAAGCTCTGTCATTACTCTTTCTGGATTAGCACCTGGTTTATCTATTTTATTAATAGCAACTAAAATTGGTACTCCTGCTGCTTTAGCATGATCAATTGCTTCTTGTGTCTGTGGCATAACACCATCATCTGCAGCTACAATTATAATAACAATATCTGTAATACTAGCTCCTCTAGCTCTCATTTCAGTAAATGCTGCATGACCTGGAGTATCAATAAAAGTGATCAATTGATCCTTACACTTTACTTGATAAGCACTAATAGCTTGTGTAATGCCTCCTGCTTCCCCAAGAGCTACATTTGTTTTACGAATAGTATCTAATAAAGTTGTTTTTCCATGATCAACGTGTCCCATAATCGTTACAACTGGAGGTCTAGGGACTAAATCCTCTTCATTATCATGAATTTCAAAATCCTCAAATTTTGATTCATCTTTTTCCACTTCTCTTTTTAACTCTTTATTGTAATCCATTACAAGTAGAGAAGCATTATCAAAATCAATAGAATTATTTACAGTGGCAAGTATTCCTAATGTAAATAATTTTTTTATTAATTCTGCTGCTGTAATATTAAGTTCTTTTGCTAGATTTCCAATAGTCATTCCTTCTTTATAAATTACAACATTCTTATCTTCTACTGGAGCATTACTAATTAACTTTTCTTTATGCTTATACATTTCTTTTTTCTTACGCGCCAACTCTTTTTTTGAAGATTTTATATTAGTGGTATTGGCCTTCTTCACTTTTGAATTAGAAACCATTCCTTCTATTTTATTTTTTTCTTTTTCAATTAATTCATCTTCTATTTCATCAATCTCATCATAATCTTCTTCTGTTGGTTCTTGTGCTAAAACATTATCTAATTCTGTTATAGCATCCTCATCTAGCATATCTTCTTCATTTGTAGCATCTATCTGTAGTTCTTTACACTTTTTTAGAATTTCTTCTACTGTTCTTTCTACATCCATAGCATATTCAAATACACTCATCATACTACGCACCTTCTTTCTTTATCTAACACATTTTTAATAGTTCATCGAACACCTCATCTGGAATATTCACTTCTAAGTGACGTTCCAATATCTTTGTTTTTTTTGCTTTTTCAATTACTTCTACAGACTTTTTTAAATAAGCACCCCTACCATTTGCTTTTCCTGTTTCATCTATTATTACTTTTTTTTCAGGAGTTCTTACTACTCTTATTAATTCATTCTTTGGCAATTTCTCATGGCTAACAACACAAGTTCTTTCAGGTATTTTTTTCATATTACTCTAAAATATTAATTCCTGCTTCTTTTACTTGATCAAATGTTTTTACATCCAACTTATAATGCGTAAGTTTAGAAGCAAGTCTTACATTTGCGCCTTTTTTACCAATTGCTAAAGAAAGATTTTCATTATCTACTACTACAAGTACTTCTTTATTCTTTTCATCTGTAATAAATACACGTACATCCTTAGCTGGACTTAATGCATTAGCAATAAAAGTAGCTGGATCTTTACTATAAGGAATTACATCAATTTTTTCTCCATTTAATTCTTTAATAATCGCATTAATTCTAGAACCTTTCTCACCAATACATGCACCGACTGGATCAACATTGCTATTTTCTGAATAAACAGCAATCTTAGTACGATTTCCAGGATCTCTTGCTACACTATATACAAGAACAATTCCTTCATTAATCTCTGGAATTTCTAATTCAAATAAACGTTTTACAAATCCATAATGTTTTCTTGTAAGAAGAATTAAAGCACCTTTAGAATTGATATCTACTTTATTAATATAGGTTTTAATATGACTACCCATTTTAATAGTCTCTCCAGGAATAATTTCTGTTTTAGGAAGTAATCCTTGAGTCTTTCCTAAATTGATAAAATAATTTCTTTCATCTTCCATCTCTACGATACCAGATATCATTTCATCTGTTCTATCTCCAAATTCTGTTGCAATATTGTTTCTTTCTGCTTCTCTAATTTTTTGAACAATTACTTGTTTAGCTGTAGCAGCTGCAACACGGCCAAAATCATGTGGTGTTACCTCTTCCTCAATTGTCTCACCTACATTAATTCCTGGAACTATCTTTCTTGCATCTTCCAAAGTAATATGAATTCTTTCATCATAAATAAATGGTTGATATTTTTCGTCCTCTTCATCTTCATCATCAAATTCCATATTCTCTAAATCGGCAAAAGAAGTAATTCCCTCTAATGAATCATCCTCATAATCATTTTCATCTAAAGATACTCTATGTTCTTTATCTAGTACTACAGTACGGAATGAAAATACTTTAATATCTCCTAAATATCTGTCAATATCTACTCTTACATTTGATAAAGAATGATAATTTTTCTTATAAGCACTTGTAAGGGCAAGCTCCATTGCTTCATAAATATAATCCTCAGATATATCCTTTTCCTTTACTAAAGCATCTAAGGCTTTTTTAAACGCTTTATTATCCATTTTATTTTCTGGCAATTTATTATCTGTTTTCTTCATTTTATTCACATCCTTTCTCTTTAGAACAAACATCCAAAATATAACTTTCGTCAATAAAATCTTTCTCATCTAATAGTGGATTTACAATATTACTAACAGTAACACAATCATCAACATCAACTACTCCTGATTTATCAATAATTACTCTTAAAAAATTTGTTCCAGCTTCCTTTTCGTAAAGAACCTCATCTACAATAAATCCTGCTTTTTCTACTGGCTTTGTAATAAGCTCTTTTACTTCATTAACAATATTCATATTTCCTCCTAAATAAATATTAAAGAGTGGGGAAACCCACTCTTCTCTCTGTAGAACTTCTAATATTATAGCACAATTTTTTTAGAATAGATACTTTTTTATTATTTTTTTACCATTTTCTGATATAATGTTAATGTCTGTGAGGGATAATATATGAAAAATGAAAAAGAGATAAAACAATTTTTAATCGGTTTAGGTGCTTTTATCTTTTATTTTTTAACTAGTAAATTAATTAGTTTACCACTAGATTTATTTGGAATAAATTATAAAGAGTGGGGTGCTGAAGCTCTAATGACATACAATATTGTCTATGAGTTAGTTATTCTTTGCATCCTTATCTTTATTTACTTTAAAGAATTAAAAGAACAATTCAACGATTATAAAGGACATATAAAAGAGTATTTAAAAAAGAACATCAAATATTGGTTTATTGCATTAGGACTTATGTGTGTTAGTAATTTGATTATTAATTCTATTGTTTCAGGAATCGCTAAAAATGAAGAACAAGTACGTACATTATTAGGATTCTTCCCTATCCATACATTTATTTTAAGTGTCTTGTTCGCTCCTATTATGGAAGAATTAATTTTTAGATTATCTATTCATAAAATATGTTTTAAAATAAAATGGTTATTTATTCCTGTATCTGGATTAGTGTTTGGTTTATTGCATGTAGTAGGATCTGCAACCACATGGACTGATTGGCTATATATAGTACCTTATAGTATACCAGGAATTATGTTTGCTTATTCCTATGTAAAATCAAGTAATATATTTGTACCTATCAGTTTACATATGATTCATAACGGCATACTGGTTACTCTTCAAATTTTACTTATGATATAAAAAAGAGTTCTTTTAAGAACTTTTTTTTATAATATTTTCTACTTTGCTTATTGTATTATCAAAACATTCAAAATCAACTTCCACCCACTCTACCGGAAGTTGATGATTAAACCAAGTATATTGTCTTTTAGCATATTTTCTACTTCGTTGTTGAATTAATTCAATTGCTTCTTCTAAAGAACAATTATTTTCAAAATAAGAAAATAATTCTTTATAGCAAATAGGAGTCATAATCGCTTTAGTCTGGTATCCTAAATTGTAAATTTTTTCTGCTTCTTCTAACAATCCATCTTCTAGCATTTTATACACACGATTGTTAATACGATTATATAAAATTTCTCTATCCGTTGTAAGTCCTATGAAAATGGTATCATATAAAAGCTTCGTTGCTTTTTTTTGACTACTAATAGGAACTCCATGTTGATAATAATAGCTAAGTGCTCTTTCTATTCTCTTCCTATTATTAGGATGTATCTTGGTATTGAAATCAATTTTTTTAAGTTCATCATAAAGTTCCTCGTTAGTTTTTTCATGAAAAGAATAAGAACAATTTTCATCCTCAAACTCATAATCATAGAGAGCAGCTTTGATATAAAGTCCTGTTCCACCTACTAAAATAGGAGTCTTTCCACGACTTATAATATCTTCAATCCAATATCTACAATCTTTTTGATAATCATAAACCGTATAATCTTCATTGGGATTTTTTATATCAAATAAATGGTGAGGTATATTTTCTTTTTCTTCTTCTGTTACCTTAGCTGTTCCGATATTCATCATTTTAAATACTTGCGTACTATCCGCATTAATAATTTCTCCATCTAGCCTTTTTGCAAGTTCTACACTCATCTTCGTTTTTCCTACAGCAGTAGGGCCACATATTACAATTACTTTATTCATATTAATCATTTGATAAATTATCGAAATATCCCTGAATATAAACTACTGGAGTACCTTTATCACCACTACCACTTGTTAAATCACATAAAGAACCTACTAAGTCTGTAATTCTTCTTGGAGTAGTTCCTTGAGACAACATACTACCTTTTAAATCACTATTTTTCTCACGGATTTCTCCTTTAATGGCCTCTTTTAATTCGTCACCAGACAAATCAGCAAATTTATTATCAGAAATATATTTTAATTTAATTTCATTAGGAGTTCCTTCTAATCCTTTTGTATAAGCTGGAGATACTACTGGATCAGCAAGTTCCCAAATATGTCCCACAGGATCTTTAAAAGCTCCATCTCCATATACCATGACTTCAATTTCTCTACCAGTAATTTCTCTTAATTTATTTTGAATCTCTACTACTAACTTATCTCCTGTTTTTGGAAATAATTTTAATCTTTCTTCTGTTGATTTATTAGATCCTAATAAACCATATTCTGGATTAAATCCACTACCATTAATTGGTGCATTCATAATTTCATAAAGACCATATACATGAGCGCCTGCTTCACTTAACATTTTTTTAGTTTTCTTCCTAGTGTGAATATCACAGTTCAATACATTATTCGTATAATTCAAAATTGTTTTGGCACTATTAGAGAATACGAACTCTACTTTACAATTTTCTGATTCAATTAATTCTCTATAAAAATGAACCATATTAATTCCTGTAAATGGATGAATAAAGTCTCCAAATTCTCTTTCATAATCAGATTCACTCAATATATTACCTAATGTATAAGAACTATTATCTAATTTCTCTT
>CAZRIC010000072.1:0-6407 GCA_964600095.1 uncultured Muribaculaceae bacterium | reverse complement strand
ACCAACGTTATTAGCGATTAATGAAGCAGTAAATAATTATCAAAGATATGATTCTTCTATAACCTTAGAAAATATTTTTAAGAATGTTAGTGAAACAAATATTGAAAATAATATAGAGGGAGTAACTGATTATCAAGCACCAGTTTTAAAAAATATTTTTAATAAATTGTTAGGAAAGACAAGTCTGGATACAGATACAACTAGTGATACATTTAATTATATTCATAGTCTTCCTATATCAGTAGCAGAGCAAGAATCTATTATAAATTTTATTAAGCAGTATGAACAGATGCCAAGTTTTACAAATGTATCTTTACCAGTATCTGTAGCAATGCGACTAATAGAACATAGTTTTTCAATTCCTGATCAAAAAAATGTTGGAAAGCAATATGCGAGAGCTGCTTACTTTTATTTATTGAATGCAGGATTTGCTGCGCAGAATGCTGCTGATATTGTTAATTCTCATGTAAAAACAATACTAGATAATACTACAAGTTTTAATACCCAATATAATACTACTTATGGATTTAAAATGAACTTTTCTTCTAAAATGGATGCTTCTATGCAAATGAAACTTTTAAAGGAGTTCGAGCATAACTTTAATTTACTTCCTGATATTTTGCAGCAGCAAATTAAAGAGGTAAATTTTTATGATACTTATAATCCAGCTGATGTTTATTGGGAATTAAATTATAATATTCAGAATTTTAATAGTGCAGCTACTGGTGGTAATGGAGTTATTAATTTATGGACAGGTACTCCAAATTTACAGCTTTTAGCGCATGAGGCAGCACATTGTTATGATACTGCTTGTGTAGCAAGTTGGGGACTTACAAGTAATCGAATTAGTGCTTCTACATTATGGCAAAATGCTATGCAAGCAGATGCTCAGATTAGTGGGAAAACAGGAGTTTCTGACTATGCTGTAGCCTCTAATTCAGCATCAGAGGATTTTGCGGATTGTATTTCTCTTTATTTAACTAATCCTGCTGCATTGGAATCATTCCCAAATAGAAGAAATATTTTATTACAATATTTTAAATCTAACAGATTAACTCAATTATCTTCAGAAATCGGTAATATTTCTCAATTAATTTCTTCTAAATATGGACATAAATTTGAAGACGTTTTAGTGGGATATTATGTGTATGGTGCTCATGTTGATAGTAAGTTAGAACAATTTTTGTCTAAGTATACAGCAAGTGAGATGTATTCAATTGTTGGATTTAAATCATTGTTAGAAAACTCAAAAATGTATACCTATTCTGATTATTATCAAGTAATTCCTCAAGCTATTGATAATTTAGTTAAGAAATACGGCTTAACGAATGCTATCAAAATTATGACAGAATATTTAAATACAGGACAAGAAACTTTATTGACGCGTGATGATGGAATTCGATTTGATATTGCAAAATTTGGAATAGAAGGATTTAGAAACTATGTCAAAAATATTTCGAATGGTTCTTTAAATGTTCATAAACTATTTTCTAAATATTATTTAGAAAATGAAATGGGAGATATTATAGAACTTATTAAAGAAAAATATGGCTTACACGGATATGAACAAATTCTATATGAACACTTTATTTATGGAGCTCAATTAGATCCTGCTATAGCAGCCTATGTCGATAAATATACTGCTGCAGACTTTCTTGATGTATTAAATCTTCAACAATTTAATGATACTGCTACTATGTATAGTTTAGATCATTATAAAAAATCTCTTGAAACTGCTATGGACACCCTTATTTCAAAATATGGTCTTACACAAGCAGTTAAAATTTTCGAAGAATATTTAAAAACGGGAGATAAATTTTTATTAACGAGAGATAATAATGTTCGATTTGAGATTAGTAAGTTTACTATGAAAGATTTGAATGCTTATTTACAAGGAATGTACAATGGTAAAAGTATTCAAACTATATTCTCTGAATATCAGATTTCTAAAGATATTTTTGATATTCAAAATCAAATTAGTAAGATTTATGGAAAGAATGTTAATACTGAGCAAATTCTTTACAATTATTATGTACATGGTGCTAATTTAGAACAAAGCATAGTTAATGCTTTATCAAAATATACAGCTGGAGATATTTCCTCTGTTCTTGGTATTAGTTTTACAGATTCTTTTTCTGAATATACTACTGCTGATTATGAAAGTGCTTTGGTATTAGCTCTTCAAACTTTAACGAATAAATATGGTTTTGCAGATGCTATTAAAGTGCTTGAAGATTATTTTGATAATGGAGATATTTTTGGACTTACTAGAGATAATAATGTTCGATTTGAAATTGGAAAATTTGATTTTGAAAAGTTTAAAAACTATGTTTATAACAATAATATGACTCTCTTGGTTTTACAAAATATAGATATTACTAAAATAGATACTTCTCTATTAGATTTATCTAGTTTAACCACAGAACAGATTCAGCAGTATTTAGGAAATATCATTAATCAAGGAACTCAAGTGGATACTACTGGTTTTCTTGATTTCAAAGATCAAGTACAATTAGCAGCTTTTTTTGGAGATGTTCCATCTAATATAAGAAATAGATTAGAAAATAATTTTGGAAGTGAAACTCCTAAAACTTTATTAGAATTTAAGGAGACTTTAACACCAGCAGAACAAACTCTATTTGATAATTATTTAAACAATACAGTAGAGGGAAAATGGCTTTCTACCTTAACGTCAGAAGAAATACATGCAATTAATTTATATACAAAGCATCATTATGCGCAAATTAATACAGAATTAAGAACGAAATCTGTTTCTAAATATTTTGATATTATTCAGCTTATTGATAGTGCTCTTGCAAAGTTTACCTTAACAGAAGATACTATTCTTTGGCGTGGTGTAGATTTTGGTGGATTTAGTCATTTGGGAATAACAGATTTTGCTGGTCTGCAAGCTTTAGTAGGTCAGATTTATCAGGATGCAGGATATATGAGTACTTCTCCATCTTATAATTGTTCTTTTGCTAGGTTTGAACCGATTGCCTTTAGAATAAAAGCTCCAGCAGGAGCTAGAGGAGCCTATGTTAATCAACTTTCCGCTTTTTATAATTCTGAAAATGAATTTTTATTGGGACGTGACCAGTCTTTGAGGATTGATAATGTTTCTAAACAAATTATTAATGGTAAAGAACAGATAGTGATAGATGCTACGGTAGTAAATATAAATGGTACAGTAACAGATTTAAATACATTAACAGCTGCAGTTAATGCTAGCAATGCAACTAATACTATTCAAACTAATGCAACTAATAATGTTTCTAAAGTTACTTCAACAGATCCAAATTTACAGGCTTTATCAGAATTTGATCAGAATGTATTATTTGGGTATACAATAGAGGGAACAGAGGATACAGCCTCACCTGGAGAATTAACTGATGTATTTAATGAGCTGAATATTACTGGTTCTATGATTCCTTTAAATGTATTAAATGCAATTGCTTTAAATAGTAATGTTTTAACAGATGTTTTAAATGAACAAATAGATATTTCTAATTATAATCAACAAGAATTAAAGATGGCTGTTGAATATTATATAACGTCTTCTTTAAAGTTAATGGAACAGAATGGACTATTTGATTATGAACTAATTGATTCTGTTTTGTCATCAGATATGGCTAGTTCAATTTCTCAAGATTTCATAGATATGATGTTAGAAAAAAGTTTGAAACATTATCCATTTGAGGCCTATACAACTTTACTTACTTATTTAGGTACTTTAGATGCCAATAGTAAATACTATTATTTGTTACAAATAACTGGTTTAGAATTAGACAGTGATGTAAAAATAGAATTATTAGAAAAATTATTTGAAAATAAAGAATTACGTGAATGTACTTATGCGAATGCGTATAATGAATGGAAAAACTCTATGCAAAATACTTTTGGAATTACTGATGAAACTGTAATTGAAGAATTACTAAATTCTTTAATAGGATCAAAGGATGCCTTTATCAATGAAGGAATTCATAATAGCGAGTTAAATTGGAAACATTTTATAGAATTATTATCTCCTTATATTAAAGAGAAAGTAGCTGTCTATGATCCAAGTAAACCTCCTGTATTATGGAGTAAAGTAGATTGTAGTCAGTTAAATACAAAATATACTACTATTGAAAATTCTACAATTGGGGAAGGTTTATATTTCTTAGATATGGTATTTTCTAATTGGAATAGTGATAATTTCTCCACTCCAAAGTTAGAGACATTATGGAATTTACTATCAGAAGAATTTGCGAGAGATTTATGTCAAATGAAAATAGCTGAAAACAGTACACAAACTGTTGATGGATTAAGATTTGTTTTCCCAGGAATGGAAGATGTGGGAGGACCATTTGGAGATATCTTTAAAAATGTAGAATTTATAGAGATATTAAAAAATTCAAATATCAAAACATTAACTTTAGATGCTGTACTATCGGATGATGTGTTTACTTCTAAATATTCTTCTGTTACAATAGATTTAGATTATTTTAGACAGTTAATGTCAAACTATGGTTCTTCTTATTCTTATGAAGTAGCATTTGAAGAATTCAAAGGAATAGTAGCTGCAAAGTTTTTAAATGAAAACTTTACGTATTTTGATACTCATAATATGATTACTTCTTTAATGAATAATATAACGACTGGAACTAATAAAATAGCATTTACAACTTTTAAAAATCATTTAACAGAAACCATTTTTCACATATTATTTTAGGGGGGATAAAAATGACAGACACTTATAAACAATTAGATAAAATTTTAAAAAGTAATAGGCCAGAGTTTCATTTTCATCCACAAATTTTAGAAGAATTAACAGAAGAAGAAAGAAAAGATATAGAAGAAAGACTAGCTAGAGCGTATTTGTCTGGAAATAATGAAGCTATTCAGTATTTTCCACATTTTCAATATTTTAATGGGGGAGAAATTTTAAAAAAAGCGAATATTCAAAATTTCTCTGCTCCAGCTTTAGCGCAGTATTATAGTACTTTGTATCTTTGTACAAAAGAAGCTAGATATTTAAAAATTTTATTAAGTAGTGCAGAAAATGATATAGATTCTTTTCGTGCCTTAATAGATCTTTATAATGTTTTACGTAGTGATGAAATTAAAAGATGTTTAGATAATATTTATCAATCAACGAAAGATATTGATTATAAGTTTTTATATGAAAAAATGTTAACTACGGAAGATATAGGAGATGTTATGGCAAAATTAAGAGAAAGAGAAAGGGAAAAAACAAAGGAAGAAAAGTATTTTTGTTTTCAAGCAGGGGATTTACAGATGCTAGATAAAAATGGAAATCCTATTCCTTTAGAACAACAAAAATTAATTATTAGAATGAAACGAGAACTATATTTAAGAGAACATCCAGAAGAAAGAGAAAATGAAGAAGGAAAAAAGAAATAGGAGGGTATTATATGAATAATCCAATTGAAGATGGAATCTTAGGTTTTGCTTGTGCAGATGCTTTAGGCGTTCCTGTTGAATTTACAGCACGAAAACATGACAATAAATTAAGAGAAATGGTTGGCTATGGTAGTCATAAAGTTCCAGAAGGAACCTGGAGTGATGATACTTCTATGACTATTGCGACAATGGATTCTATAATGAAGAAAGAACAAATTGATTATTCTGACATTATGGACAAATTTATTAGTTGGTATGAAAATTCTAATTATACTGCGACAGATAAACTGTTTGATATTGGAATAACAACAAGGAATGCTTTAATGCGCTACAGTTTAGGAATGAATCCTTTAGCTTGTGGAGAAAATCATATTAGAAGTAATGGAAATGGCTCGTTAATGAGAATTCTTCCCGTTGTTTATTATTGTTATTATAAAGGAATGGATAGAGAAGAAATGAGAAGAAAGATAGATGAAACATCTTCCCTTACTCATGCTCATCCTATTAGTTTATTAGGATGCCAGATTTATGCTGATTATATTATAGATTTACTAAATGGTAAAAGCAAAGAAGAGGCATACTTTAATTTATCTTCTATAAATTATCAAAATAAATATCCAAAAGAAGCAATAGATGCTTATCAAAGAATATTTTCTAAGACTTTACCTAGTTTAGAAGAAGATTCTATTCAATCAAGTGGTTATGTAGTATCTACTTTAGAGGCTAGTATTTGGGCTACTTTAAAGAACAATGATTATGAAAGCGCTGTTGTTACTGCTATTAATTTAGGAGAAGATACGGATACAGTGGGAGCAGTAACTGGCTCTATAAATGGAATTTTATATGGCAAAGAAAATATTCCTGAAAGATGGCTATCTAAGCTTAAGAAAAAAGAATATTTAGAATCTTTATCACAGGAGTTCTCTAAAAAATTTTGTTCACAAAATGTGAAATAAGAAAAGAAGTACAAATTGTACTTCTTTTTTATAAACTGATTGACT
>CAZRIC010000071.1:0-6439 GCA_964600095.1 uncultured Muribaculaceae bacterium | reverse complement strand
GTTAGTGATGAATTATATCGTATGTATGCTGTTAATAGTTTTTCTAATACACCAGGTCGTGTCATTTTGTTAGATAGAATTAAAATGAGTGAAGAACAAATTAATCTATTTAGAAGTATTGCAAGATTAACTTTTAATACAGTTTATAATAATTCTTTAAGAGAACAAATTGATAGATTACAAAAAGAAAATAAAATTAATGATTATACAGAACAAGAAGTTTTATATAGCGATAATACTAACGAGGAAGAAGAATTAGTTTACAAAAATGAATTTGGTGGATTTACTCGTGATGGAAGTGAATATCATATCACTAATCCAAATACACCAATGCCTTGGTCTAATGTACTAACAAATGGAAAGTTTGGCACTGTTATTACTAATAAAGATAATAGTTTTACTTATTCTGATAATAGTAGAGAATATAAGTTAACTTCTTGGACTAATGATACTATTATTGACGATAAATCAGAGGGAATAAGTATTAATAACCAATTAATTAATTGGTACGATTGTATTCATGGTATTGGATATAGTGAATTTAAATTTAAAAATAAGGATTATAAAATAGATGTTACTTATTTTGTCCCACCAGATGATAAAATAAAAGTTGCCTTATATACTTTAAAAAATTTATCTTCTAAAGATTTAGATTTGGATATTCGATATTGGATTAATCCTGTTCTTGGAGTATCGGAAGAAAAAACTGTAAGGCATTTAGTATGTAACTATTATGAATTAAATAATTTTTTAACTATTCAAAATAAATATGCTCTTGCTTTTAAGGAAAATATTGTTTATATGAGTAGCACAGAAGATATTACTAGTGTTGATACAGATGCAGTGTTATCTAAGAGTATTCATATTTCTAAAAATTTAAAGAAAAAGGATACTATTACTTTCGCATTCTTTCTTGGATGTGAAAAAAATAAAGATGTAATTCAATCAAAGATGGAAGAATATAATGATATTTCTTATGTACAAAATAAATTGACAGAAACAATAGATTGGTGGAAGCAAAAACTTGGTATTATTCAAGTGAAAACTCCAGATGATTCTTTTGATTTTATGATAAATCATTGGTATCTTTACCAAACTTTTGCATCTCGTATTATGGCAAAGTCTGGTTTCTATCAAGTAGGTGGGGCATTTGGTTTCCGCGATCAGTTGCAGGATTCTATGAATGTATGTATTGTAGATGGTGAAGCAGCTAGAAAGCAAATTTTAATATGTGCCCAACACCAATTTAAAGAAGGAGATGTTCTTCATTGGTGGCATGTAGAAAATCATTTTGGATTGCGCTCAAGATATAAAGATGATTATTTATGGTTGATTTATGCTACTTATGAATATTTGAAAATTACAGGAGATAGTGTCATTTTAGAAGAATCCATTCCATTTGTAGAAGGAGATTTATTATATCCAGATGAAGAAGAAAGAGGTATGTCATTTAGTTATAGTGAAGAAACTGTTTCATTATATGATCATTTAGTTCTTGTAATGGATAAATTATTCCATGAAATGGGAGAAAATGGAATTCCACTAATGGGTGGTGGAGACTGGAACGATGGAATGAACCATGTTGGTATCAAAGGAACTGGTACAAGTGTATGGCTAGGATTCTTCGCTTATGAAGTAGTTAATCGTTTTATGGAGATTGCTTCTACTTACAAAAAAGAAGATATTTCAAAGTATGAAAAATTTAATGAAGATTTAAAGCAGTCTCTTTTAGAAAATGCTTGGGATGGAGAACATTATTTACGGGCTTATTTTGATAATGGTGATAAGTTAGGAAGTAAAGAAAATGAAGAATGTAAGATTGATTTGATTTCTCAAAGCTGGGCCATTTTAACAGATATCGCTTTAGAAAAGCAAGTTAAATCTATTGTAATGGCTGTAGAAGATAACTTAGTAGATCAGGAACATGGATTCATCAAATTACTAACACCAGCTTTTTCAAACCCTAAAAATAATCCTGGATATATCAAAGATTATGCGATTGGAATTCGTGAGAATGGTGGACAATATACGCATTCTGTAGCATGGTGGATTATGGCTCTTTTAAAAATTGGTTTAAATGATAGAGCATATCATTGTTACCAGATGATTAATCCAGTTCATCATACTATGACAAAGAGTCAAGTAGAAGAATATCAAACAGAGCCTTATGTTATTGCGGCTGATATTTATAGTAATCCTCATTTTATTGGTCATGGTGGTTGGACTTGGTATACAGGTTCAAGCGGATGGTTTTATCGTGTTGCCATTTCTAATATCTTAGGATTCCAAAAAATAGGAAATAAGCTATACATTTTACCATCTATTCCAAACAAATGGGAAGGATATAAAATAACTTATCAATTTGAAAATACAACTTATATCATTAATGTTAACAATAATAGGGACAATGCAGAGATTAGATTAGATGGCAAAGTTGTGAAAGAAATTGCGTTAATTAATGATAAACAGACTCATAATGTAAATGTAAATATTAAGAGAGGAGTGTAAAATGGTAACTTTTGATTTTAAAAAATATCATTATAATGAAGTAGAAGAATTTGATTTGTCTGAAATAAAAGAAACATTTTTGAAAGATAATAAGATGAGTGGTTGGTATGATTTGGACCAATCTTGCGTAGAATCAATAGCATCAGCAGCAAGCTATATTAGAAATAACTGTGATGTATTTCTAGTTATTGGTATAGGTGGCTCTTATATGGGTGCGAAAGCAGTTATCGATGCTTTATCTCCATACTATGGTGAAAAAAAACCAGAAATTTTATTTGCTGGATACCAATTATCTAGTGATTATATGGCTGATTTAATTGATTATTTACAGGATAAGGAAGTAATGGTTAATGTTATTTCTAAAAGTGGTACTACATTGGAACCAGCTATTGCTTTTGACCTTATTTTAGAATTTATGGAAAAGAAATATGGAGAAGAAGAAAGTGCTAAGAGAATATTTGTTACAACAGATGCTAAAAGTGGAGAATTATTACCTCTTGCTAATCAAAAAGGATATCAAAGATTTGTTGTTCCAGATAATATAGGTGGAAGATTTTCTGTATTAACTCCAGTAGGTCTTTTGCCAATTGCTGTAGCAGATTTTTCTATTAAATCTTTATTTGATGGTGCAGAAAAAGCAAAAGAAAATTTAGAGGATTGTTATTATTACACAATGCTAAGACATGAATTGTATAATAGAAATAAAGTAGTAGAATCGTTTGATATTTATGAGCCAAAGTTAGCTTCCTTCATTGAATGGTTAAAGCAGCTATTTGGAGAATCTCAGGGAAAAGAAGGAAAGGGAATATTACCAGTTTCTACTATTAATACAAGGGATCTTCATTCTTTAGGACAATATTATCAAGATGGTATTGATATGATATTTTCAACGACATTTTTTGTTCATTCTGATGAAGATATCTATTTAGAAAAGTATGATAAAACATTAGATACTGTTAATAAATTAGCTATGGAAAGTGTTGCGCAAGCTCATTTTGAAGGGCATATTCCTACTTCTATTATTACTATGGATACAATCTCAGAAGAAAACTTAGGATATTTAATTTTCTTTTTCGAGATGAGTGCTATGCTTGGTAGTTATTTATTAAAAATTAATTATTATGACCAGCCAGGGGTAAATGGTTATAAGGATATTCTTCATAGACGAATTAAAGAAGATGAATAGGTCATCTTCTTTTTTTATGCTATAATGAATTAGAGGTGATTGTATGGAATTGAAAGATGCAATAGAATTAAGAAGAAGTATTCGAAAATATGAGGAAAGAGATGTCCCAGAAGATATTTTAAAAGAATTAATTCGATGTGCTACATTAGCTCCTTCTGGTCATAATAGACAACCATGGAAATTCCAAATTGTGACTGGAGAATTAAAAGATAAGATTGCTGAAACTCTTTATCAGAAAACCTGTTCTATTGAAGGTTCTACCGCTCCTCATACAGCAGGAATTATCAAAGATGCACCAGTACTTCTTATTGTCTATTTAACAGAATATAATAAAGATAATTATTTATATGACATATTGTCAATAGGCGGCGCTATTGAAAATATGTTACTTAGAGCAACCGATATTGGGTTAGGAAGTCTTTGGATTGGAAATACTAGCTTAATAGAAGAAGAATTAAAGGAATTATTGAATACTGATTTGAGGATTATTTCAACAGTTGCAGTTGGTTATAAAGCCCAAGAACCTCATGCTCGTCCTAGAAAATCTTTGGGGGAAGTTATAATTGAAAAATAAAAGTCTTATGGCTTTTTATTTTGTATTATTTTCTGAAAATATTACTATTCTATTATAAAATATGTAAAATATTGTAAAGTAAATTTGACAACTCTAAAAAGAAAATGTTACGATAATTGTGCTTTCCTAAAAAAGGAATAGAATGAGGTGACTTATAGTGAAAGCGAGCCTGAAAACGATATTACTAGTTTCTTTAGCTGTAATAGATTGTATCGTTGGAGGATATATCATAGTTAGAAATAAACAAAATGAAGAAAGGATAAATGAAAAGCCCATTAAGATTTTAGAAGTTGGTCAAGTTTTAGATATTGATGAAGAAAAATTAATGGCACTTGTAATAGAAGAAGAAAAAGAAAAAATTGTATTTGAAGATATGACATTAGAGGAATTATCGAATAAATTAGATCGTTCTTTAAATGATGATTTGTCAGGAAAAGGTAACTTAATTGCTACTTATTCTTTAGAAAAAGGTGTAGATCCTTATGTAGCAACTGCAATTATGCTTCAGGAAACTGGCTGCAAATGGAAATGTAGCCGTATTGTAAAATCTTGCCATAATGTAGGTGGACAAAAAGGAAAAGGCTGTGGATCTTATAAAGCTTATGCTAGTTTGGATGAAGGAATTAAGGCTTTTATTAATGGCTTATCTAAGAATTATTTTTCTAAAGGGTTAACTACTCCAAAACAGATTAATAAAAAATATGCTACATCAAAAAATTGGTATAAAAAAGTAGATGCATATGTTGAACAAATACGAAAAAAATAAAAGGAAATGATAATTGAAGTCATTTCTTTTTTTTGTTATAATAGATATGGTGAAGAATATGAGTTGGTTTAAAACAAAACAGGAATTAAGTTCTCTTAAAATGGAAGGATTAATTTATGGAACAGTGAAAGTTAGAAATTCAGAAATAGAACCTATTTTAGATAGAGCAGGAGCAATTTATGATTCGATAGAAAATCAGTTAGTGGTGATGGCTGTAAATTTTGAAATTATGAATTGGGAATTACGCAAGGGAAATTCTAAAGAAATTGTTGAGCCAATCATTACGAATTGTTATCAAAGATTTTTTAATTCGTTATATGTAGATGCTAATGTAAGAGCATCTTATGAAAGCATTATGAATCAGACACGTGAAAAAGCAGATGATATTCTTTTTGCTAGATTCCATCAGAGAGTTCCTAAATATGTATTAATTTATAAATTAATTTTAGAGTTAGAAGGGATTAAAGAAGTCATTATTGAAGCTTCTCTTCGTAAAGAATTGGAACTATTAGTGGAAGGCTGGTTTAAAGTGGCTGAGGCTATTAATAACGAGTATAAAATTGTTGATAATAAGGATGATTTAGAAAAAATTAAACCAATTGATTTTGATTTTTAAAAAAAGTATTTATTCCTTTAAAATTTATGCTATAATGTAGGTAATAATGGAGGTTAAACATGGCAGATGAAAATTTAAAAAATGTAGATTTTGAAATTTTATGGGAAGGAAAGCCAGCTGGATTATGGCAAAGGTTTTTAACCTCTATACATATGAATTTTACAACTTATCAGATAACAAAAGATGAATTAATTGTTACAACAGGATTTTTTCATAAAAAGACAAATTCTGTAGAGTTATACGTATTAAAAGATCCAGATACAACTGAAAGTTTATATCAAAGAATGTTAAAGATTGGTAATGTTTCAGTCGTAATAGATACCCATGGAACAGCTGAAAGAATAGGAACCAAGATAGTCTTAAAAAATATTGAGAATCCAGCACAAGTAAGAAAATTATTACGTGATGCAATAGAAGCGGATGTTATGGAGAGAAAAATAACATATTTTGATAAAGTATAGATAGTTGGTGATGACGATGAATAGAAAGGCAGAAGCAGTAGAATTAATAAATAAAAAATTAGCTGGAAACAGTTTTTTGTCCTACCAAGAAATTGCCACTATTACAGGTTATCATCCTAAATATATTTTAAAGCTAAAAAAAGAAATTTTAAATAATGAAATTCGTTTAGAACATGGAAATAAAAACAGGAAACCAGTCAATACTATATCAGAGCAAGAAAAGAAATATATCATAGATTTATATAGAAGATCAAATGTAAGTATTCGTAAATTTTGTAAGTTTTACGGAAAAAGAAGTTATTCATGTATTTATAATGTATTAAAAGAT
>CAZRIC010000070.1:0-6452 GCA_964600095.1 uncultured Muribaculaceae bacterium | reverse complement strand
CACGCATTTCTAACTTTTCTTTTACCTTATTCTCATGTCCAGAATAAGTATTAACAACATACCATTCTTTTTCCATTATCCTAACACCTTCATAATAGCACTTAATAATGCATCAGATCCTACAAAGAAAAGTGCAAACACTATAATAAAAGTAATAGTTGCCATAGAATAACTAACCATTTCCTTTTTATTAGGCCATCTAACTTTTCCCATCTCTTGCTTTACACCTATAAAAAATCTTGCAATACTTTTCATCTTCCACCAAATTCCTTTCTGTTTTTATTTCAAAATAAAAACACTTCATGTGTCTAACAATAATCTACCATATTAATGGATTATTGTCAATAAATAACATCAAACTATCTTCTTTTAAAAGCATAACCACCTGTTTTTTCATTTCCATAGCCAGCTGGCACTAATGTATAAGCACGCCCAAATTCTTTCCACCTATCATTTTCTATTTCAGGAATTTCCTGTCTACCATAAATAGTACGAAAAACGGGCGCTAAAAACTCATCTTGTGAAAGACCTATTTCTTTTAATACTAATTCTAGTGCTAACTCTGGAGGAAACCCTGGATAATTATCCACAATCCACACGTATCGTGTGCATAACTTTATAAAATAGGTTAGAATGATTAAACGGTTTGTATTAGAAGATGCATAAACAAATCCTCTACCTTCTTTTACATACTTTTTCATGATAAATCTATTTTCATCTAAATTCAAAAAATCAGTTGCCACAAATGGGAATATTCGTTTTGTTTGAATTCCTTCTCCATCGCAAAAAAGAACACTAGAATTGCTTGGATTCAATTTTAAATTTCCTTTCGTTGAACTATCTAAAAAAACTAAACCTAACTTCGAACCTTTTTCAAATAAAGAATTTAAAGAAGCAAATTGTTCACAAATAGATGACATATTCGTTCCACAAGATTTAATATAATCTTCAAAATCTATCATTTGCTTAGGAATAATTGGCATCGTAATTCCTTTTAAATATCCATCAACTAACCAAAGTTCTTCTGCTTTTAACAATTCATCAAAATCAGTTATTTTTGCTTGCTCTATTAAAATTTCTTTCCAATTTTCTAATAATTGTATTAAAAAAGGTCCATCTGCTGGCAACTTATCATATTGATAATCTTTTAAAATACTATGCATCCCAATTTGGTAAAACACACTACTATCAGAATTAAAAATTCTTGTTCCTTTTAGTAATATCATCTTTTGATATTCTTTCGAAGTTACATAATTTATTTTTACCATGAAATCGCCTCAGGGAAATATCATATAAGAAAAAAGAAAAAAAGTCAAAATATTTGACTTTTATTTTAAAAGCATCGTTTTTTCCATATTAAAATGATTACCATATCTTTTATAATATTCTCTAGCAATATATAAAATGATTGTATCTTTTGTTATTTCCCTTTGATATTCTTCAAAAGCATCTCCAAAACCTAACGCCTTATCATTTCGAAGTTGGACATCACTATCCTGGGGATAAATAGCATTTACCAAAAAACTTTGATGAATAGATTGCTTTGGATCAAATACTGCTACCGAACCAGTCCAACCTTGATGGGAAAAACTTCCTGTAGCAAAGTCATTTGGTGTAAAAGACTTTTGTAGTCCTAAAGGGTGCTTTACATAAATTCCCATATTGCCTTTATTACTTTGAACTGCATCTGGAAAAGTAACCTCTCCTAATCTTTCTACATCTTTCTTTCTAAAAAAAGAAGTATTAACATAATTTACACTAAAAATATTACGGGCTAAAATAGCTAAATCCTCACTTGTTGTAAATAGTCCAGCAGAACCCACAGCACCTCCTAATGCTCTAGCTTTAGGGTCATGAACAAATTCTCCCCCACCATTTCCAGTAATGTTAGAAATAGGATTAAATTCAGTATTTTCTAAATGCAAAGGATCTAATAAATATTGATGCATAATTTCATCATAAGTTATTTTGCGTCCTAATCTTTGATAGAAAACTTTCTCCAATGTATTACTTATGGCAATAGCACCAAAATCAGTATATTGATTTTTACTTCTAGTATTAGACTTTAAAGATAAAGTTTTAAGCATTTTGTAAGCTTCCTCTAAAGAAGAAGCTGTTGCTATATTTCCATCTGTTTTCATTTCTCCATGGAGTCTGATTAAATCATTGAAAGTAAAATCTTCTAATCCTTGAATATCAGGATTTAAATTACTTATCCTTTCATCTAAAGAAATAATTCCTTGTTCTTCTAATTTAAATAACAATAATAAGGTAAATAATTTCGTAATAGAAGCTACATCAAATTTTGTCTTCTCATCAATTGGCAATTGATATTTCCAATCTCTAGTACCTTCGATAATGGTAAATTTACAATTACCTAATTTAGATGGTAAATAAATACAAGTAGATAAACCACTAATATAAGGTTTTCCTTCACGATTTCTACCTTCCAAAAACTTTTTAGTTTCTTCCATGATATCGCTTGTAACTTTACCCATAACCATATCAAAAGAATTCGAAGTCTCTAAAATCTTGCTAACATCAGAAACAAGCTGACCAGAATTTTCAAACGAACTTCCTTGATACTCCATGTCTGATACAATTTTAGTTATTTCTTCATTCATACTATCTAATCTTTCTATGCTGAATATTATAAGTTATCTTTAATTTTAATTTTCTAGGCGATAAAAGTCCTAGAAAATAAACGAATTTCATTTTAATACCCGGAATAATTACTAGTTTTCTCTTAAACATTTTTTTTATTGCATAATGCGCTACAAACTCACTACTTAAGCTAGGAAGTTTAAAAGATACTTTTGCCACTTTATTAAATTCTGTATCTACAGGACCAGGACATAAGCATCCAATATACACACTACTGTTTTCTCTTCTTAATTCCTCATAAATAGCCATTGTTAAAAAATAGACATAACTTTTTGTACTATAATAAGTAGCCATCAAAGGTCCTGGCTGAAAAGAAGCACTCGAAGCTACATTTAAAATGTATCCCTTATTTCTTTCCCTAAAATCTTTCAAGAAACATTTTGTTAAAGTATGAACTGCTTTAATATTTAAATCAATCATATCTAGTTCTTTATCCAAACTCGTCTCTGCAAATTCTCCAGCAAGACCAAATCCCGCATTATTAATTAAAATATCAATAGGTTCTGTTTTTACTTGTTCATAAAGTTTCATACAATTAAAAGTACTTCCAAGATCCATAGGAATAATCTCTACTTTTGTTTTTAATTTTCTTTTTAATTCTTCTAATCTTGTCTTTCTTCTTGCCACCAAAATTAAGTCATAACCAAGATTGCTAAGTTCTACCGCAATATCTGCCCCTATTCCAGATGATGCCCCCGTTATCAATGCTTTCATACCATCTATCTCCATCCTAATTTCATTATATAGGAATGTTTCAGGGATTGCAAGAAAAAAAGAGATTTAACAATTAATCTCTTTTAATTTTTCCCTTACTTTTGTTTTAATTCTCTGAATAGCATTATCAATTTGCTTTTTATCTCGATCTAACATATCTGCAATTTCACGATAAGTAAAAGAGGATACCATTAAATCAAATACTTGCAATTCAAACTCTGTTAAAGTAGAACGAATCTGAGTAATCAGATATTCCGTTGTTTCAGCATCTAATACAATTTCCTCTGGATTAAAACTATTGTCCTTTAAAAATCTATCGGAAGTAACATTATCTTCCTCTAAATCTAAAGATATAGATTCATTTAATAATTTATATTTTAATCTTTTAGCTGAAATAATAGCACTAATAACTCTTCTTTCAATACAAGTTTTAGCATAGGTATAAAAAGAAATGTCTTTTTGTTCGTTAAAATATTCTACCGCATGATTTAAGCCAATTAGACCTTCTTGCATCAAATCACTTTTTTCTAATCCAATATAAGAACAAGACTTCATCATTCGAGTAACAATAGAAGCAATTAATGGTTCATACTTTTTTAAGATAATATTTGTTGCTTCCTCATTATTCTCGTAAGCATATGAAATTAATTCATAATCGTTTAAATCTTGGTAATTCATATTACCCCCTTCTAGATTTTATTGCTTCAAAAACAATAATAGCAGTTGCTACGGAGGCATTTAAACTATTTACTGTTCCATTCATTGGAATAGTCGCAATAAAATCACAATTTTCTTGCACCAAACGGCTCATACCTTTTCCTTCATTACCACATACAATTGCTGTCTTTCCACGATAATCTAAAGTAGTATAATCACTGCCCTCCATATCTGTTCCATAAATCCAAAAGCCTTTTTTCTTTAACTCTTTTATCGTATTTACCAAATTTGTGACTCTTACAATTTTTACTTTTTCTGTCGTACCAACACTCGTTTTTACAACTGTGCCATTAACTTCTACACTTCTATCATTTGGAATAATAATTCCATCTACTCCCGCTGCTTCACAAGTTCTTATAATAGCACCAAAATTATGAGGATCCTCTATATGATCTAAAATCACAAGTAAAGGATTTTCTTTCTCTAAAATAGAATCAAAAGTAGAATATTTGTAATCTTCTATCTCTAAAATAATTCCTTGATGTAACCCATTTACTTTTTTATCTAATTCTTTTTGATATAAATAATCTATTCTTACTCTATTCTGTTTTAATAAGCTAAGTATCTCCGTATCTTTAAATTCCTTATCTAAAAAACATTTTTTAATGGTACTTTTTCCTGTTAAAGCATCATAAGCAACATTTTTTCCATATATATACATTAGTTACTCTCCATTTCATAAGTCCAATCTATAATTCCACCTAAATCATAGACACTTAAATATCCTTGTTTTAATAGTTTTTTAGCAGCAGTTGCACTTCTATTACCAGATTGGCAATAGACCACAATTTTGGATTCTTTATCTAAAATAGTAGTAGATTCAATTTCATTTAATGGAATATTGATTGCTCCCATAATATGTTCTTCATCATATTCTTCTTTTGTTCGAACATCTACTAACAGAAATTCTTCTTGATTTTCTATCATAGTATTTACTTCTTGTGCTGTAATTTTTAAAGCTTCTTTTCCTCCACATCCTGTTAACAATAGTACTATAAATATTACAATAACTTTTTTCATGTTAACCTCCTATAATAAAATTCATTATCTCTTCTATTCTATCTTCTTTTCCACTCAAAAATAAATATCCTATCAATGCTTCTAATCCTGTTGCATCATGATAAGTAGCAACATCTGTATTTTTAGGGCTTGCATGACTTTTATGATTTCTGGCACGATGAACTAATTCAATTTCTTCTTGTGTTAGAAACTGATTATCAAGCATATTCCTTAAATATTTAGACTGTCCTTTCGCACTTACATATAAGGTTGCTTCTTTTTGTAATTCATTTACTTTTTCTATTCCTTTTAAAAAAAGATATTTTCTAATATAGATTTCATAAACACTATCCCCAACATAGGCAAGCGCTAAAACATTTCTATACTTGTAATCCATACTTCACCAACTTCTTTTCAATTATAACATTTAGAGAAAAAAAAGAAAACAAATTTTCTTGCTTTCTCTAACTATTTTATTCTATCAAAAGTAATTTCTGGAATAAGACCAGTTTTAATATCATTCATAATGATTGTATAAACTTTATCATAATCTACGCATCCACCTTTTACAATACATCCACGCTTATTTCCAATCGTAATTAAAATATCTTCAAAAGTATCTTCTGTAACATTAGAAACCCCATATCTTTTTTCTAATTTCTCTGGATAGTATTTTTCAAGTGTCGTAAGAATATAAAATACTACATCATCAATTGGTAATATTTCCTCTTTAATAGATGTAAGGGATGCTAAATTATAAGCAACTTCTTGGTCTTCCAATTTTGGCCATAAAATACCTGGGCTATCTAGTAATTCTAAAGAATCACTAATACGAATCCAATTTAGTTGTTTCGTAACACCTGGTCTATTGCCAACATTAGCTACTTTTTTATTTACTAAACGATTAATCAAAGTACTTTTTCCTACATTAGGAGCCCCTACTACTAATACTCTAGTTTTTCTCTTTGTCATTCCTTTTTGAATTCGTTTTTCATTTTCTTCTTTCATAAATTCTTCTGTTAGTTTAACAAGATTATTTAAATTGGTTTCTTTTTCTAAATTGGTAGTATAAACTTGATAACCCTGTTTTTCATAATAAGTAATCCATTTTTTCGTTTCTTCTTTATCACATAAATCCATCTTTGTCATAATCATGATTCTTGGTTTATTTTTAATATAATTATCAATATCTCGCACTTTAGAAGAATATGGCATTCTAGCATCTACTACCTCATATACTACATCTATCAAATTAATATTTTCTGTAATCAATCTTTTCGTTTTTGCCATGTGACCTGGATACCAATTAATTGTCGTATTTTGTCGATTGTCATTATTCATATAATTCACTTCCTCAC
>CAZRIC010000069.1:0-6575 GCA_964600095.1 uncultured Muribaculaceae bacterium | reverse complement strand
ATTTTAAGAGTATTGAAACTAACAACAAATATTTTTGAAAAGTTTTTAAAGATGACCATTGTTTTAGGAATTCCTTCTAAAATATTAGGAGCGATAGTAGGAATGATACAAAACTTTATTTTCCTTTTCGTCGCATTATACTTCTTAAGATTACCAGTTTTAGGATTAGATTTGATTAAAGAGTCTAAATTATCTGATAAACTTTTAAATAGTACACCAGTATTATCTAGTGTTTGTAAGGATACCTTGAGTGTATTTGAAGACTTTGATAAGTTAATAGAGGAATATAAAAATGAAGAAGATCATGCTTTGGTAAATCAAAAAACGTTAGAGCTGTTAGTAGAAAAAAAGATTGTAGATATTGAAGTAGCTAATAAATTGATAGCAGAAGGAAAGTTAGAGAATGCGGTAGCATTACAGAGAAAAGAAGCTTAAAGCTTCTTCTCTTTTTGGAGGAAGTTATGCAAAGATATTTTGGAAAAGATAGAATAGGGGATTTCTTTTTATTATCTGATGAAGACTTTTATCATATTCAAACGGTTATGAGAATGAAAGAACATGATAGGATAGAAGTAGTTTATGAGAAAAAGGTTTATTTGTGTGAATTAGAAGATATTTTTAATGATACGAAAGTAAAAATAAAAGAGGAAGTACCGCATCCTAGTTTTTATGGACCTAGGTTAGTTCTTATTATTCCTTTTTTAAAAGAACAAAAGATGGATTTGATTTTTCAAAAAGGAACAGAATTGGGTGTTGATGAATTTATTGTTGTTTCAACTGAAAGAACTATTGTGAAAGTAGAAGAAAAAAAGGAAGAGTCGAAAATAGAAAGATGGTCAAGAATTTGTAAAGAAGCTTCTGAACAGTCTATGAGAAATACGATACCAATCGTAAGAATAGAAAGAAAAAAAGAGAATTTAGAATTTTTATCAGGAACCAAATTATTATGTAGTACGCAAGAAAAAGTAAAAACAATCAAAAATATTTTGAAAAATACTAGTATTTGTGATACAATTAATTTGATGATAGGTCCAGAAGGAGGATTTTCATCTCAAGAAGAACTATACTTTGAAAAAAAGGGGTATGAAAAAATTAGTTTAGGAACTTCTATTATGAGAGTAGAAACAGTTCCCATCTTTTTATCAAGTATAATCCGTTATGAATATATGGAGTGATACTATGAATGAAATTTTAGATACAGTTGTAGGAAATAATATAGTCTTTGGTGGACTCCTTGCACTATTAGGCATTATTTTAATAATTCTTATAGTTTCTTTAGTAAAAAGTACTAAGAAACGTCGTAAAATTCCTATTTACGAAGAAGATTTAGATGAAAAAGAACTAAAGGATGTAAAAGAGGAAAATATTATTGATAAACCTACTAAGAAAAAAGAAAAGAAACAAAAAGTTGTTGAAGTTGAGGAAGAAGCAACAGAACCTGTAGAGGAAGAAGTAGTGGAAGAGAAATCTGAACCTCTATCAGAGCAAGTTGCTTTAGAGGATGTTGTAGAAGCACCTACTGAGGAAGAGCCATCTTTAGAGGATAAGATGGAAAAAATAGAATCTGGTGAGGAAGAACCTGTTATTAAAGATGAAGGTTATACGGAAGAAAAAATTGCGGAATTAGAAAATATTGACGATGAAGAGATTAAAGAAAGAATTGAAAAAGAGCACGAAGAAGAGATAGATGAAGTCATGGAAGAAATTGATAATGACGAAATGAGTGATGCTCTTAGAAGTTTGAAAGAAGCAAAAGAAGTAAAACCTGAAGATGTTGTTCGTCAATTCGAACAAGAACAAGAGGCTCAATCTATCATTAGTTATCAAGAATTAGTAGATGTTGTAAAAAATCGTGATAAGGAATTTGAAGATGAATTGGAATCAAAGCCTTTAGCGACTGTAAAAGATTTCTTACCAGAGACAAAAGAAGAGACAAATGGTCAAGATCAAGATATGGTAAAACTAATTGAAGAGTTAGGTAAGCCAAAAGAAAAAGAGCTTGAAGTAGAAGAAGAACCAATTAGTGAACCATTACAATATGAGGATATTAGTGGAGAAAAGCAAGAGAATATTGAGATAGTAAAAGATAATGATGCAGAGATGGAAAATGCCCGTGCTATGGTAAGAGAAGCCTTGAATGCTATTCCAGATGATGGAAAATTTAAAAAGACAGAATTAATTTCTCCAGTATTTGGTAGAATTCCTGAAGAACCAGAAGATAGTTATCCAACAGTTAAAAAATTTAATAGGGAAGAGGAAACTACCGAATCTTCTATTGAAGAAATAGAAGAAATAAAGTTGCCAGAAGTAGAAAAAAATGATAGTATAGAGTTTGAGGCAACAGATAATAGTTTATTCCAGGATATTTCAAAGGATACAGTAGAAGAATCTTCTGAACCGTTTGAAGAAATACCTGTAGAAAAAAATAATCAGGAAGAAGAATCAGAGATAGGAGAAATTTCTAAAAACGAGGAATTTCTAAAAGCTCTAAAAGATTTCCGTGATAGTTTATAAGCCTACTATAGGCTTATTTTTTTAGGAGTGGTGATATGACTTTTAAAATTTGTACTTTGGGTTGTAAAGTAAACACTTATGAATCTAATGTAATTAGAGATAGCTTAATGAATCAGGGTTATGAAGAAGCAGTAGGAGAAGTTGCAGACATTTACATTATCAATACTTGTACAGTAACAGATACTAGCGCTCATAAGTCTTTAAAGGTAGTAAGGCAGTGTTTAAGACAAAAGAAAGATGCTATTGTTGTTGTTTGCGGATGTATGGTGCAGGTAGAGCCAGATAAAGCAAAATTAGATGGTGTATCTATTCTTCTTGGAAATCGTTATAAAAGTCAGATTGCTTATTTTATTGAACAATATAAAGAGAAAAAAACACCAATATATGTAATAGATGATATTATGAATTGTCCTTTTGAAAGTATGAAATTAAATAATTTTAATCATACTAGAGCCTTTGTAAAAATTGAGGATGGTTGTGAAAATTATTGTACGTATTGTATTATTCCTTATGCGAGGGGAAAAGTAAGGAGTAAGGATCCTTCTTTAGCGTTAGAAGAAATTAAACATTTAGTAGGACAGGGTCATAGAGAAATTGTATTAACGGGTATTCATACAGGAAATTATGGCGCTGATTTAAAAGACTATCACTTTTCTAATTTGCTAGAAGATATTTTAAAAATAGATGGCTTAGAACGTCTTCGTATTTCTTCTATTGAAATTACAGAAATAGATGAAGAAGTACTTTGCATATTAGAAAAATCAAAAATCATTGTTGATCATCTTCATATTCCATTACAGAGTGGTTCCAATGCGATTTTAAAAAGTATGAATCGAAAATACGATAAAGAATATTTTATAGAGAAAGTAGAAAAAATTAGAAAGATTAGACCAAATATTTCTTTAACGACAGACTTAATAGTAGGTTTTCCAGGAGAGACAGAAGAATTATTTCAAGAAACAGTGGAAACAATAAAGAAAATTCATTTTAGTAAAATCCATGTTTTTCCTTTTTCTTTAAGAAAAGGAACCAAAGCTGAACAACTTCCTAATCATTTAGATGAAAAAACAAGAAAAGATCGCGTAAAAGCGATTATAGAAATTAGTAAAAATTTAGAGATGGATTATATGAATCAATTTTTAAATGAAGAAGTAGTTTTTATTCCTGAAAAATATCAAGATGGTTATTTAATTGGTCATACGGGAAATTACCTTCTAATAAAGTCAGATGGAAATAAAGAGGATATTCATAAAAATATAAAGGTAAGAATATCTTCTTTGGAATACCCATATTGCATTGGTAAAAAGATTTCCTAATTTGAAAAATAAAGAAATTTTTGTTAAAATAGACACAATTGTTTAAGAAAACGAATTCTTTTTTAGTACAATATTTATCAAGGGGGAAAAAATATGGGGACTAATAAGACGGTTGTTTCTAATATATTAGATTATATTGATTCTAATTTAATGGAAGACATAACTGTTCAAGACATTGCTGGAAGATTTTATTTTAACAGACATTATCTAATGAAAATGTTTAAAAGGACAACAGGACTTACGATTACACAGTATGTGAATTCTAAAAAGATTATAAATAGTATGCATGCTTTAGTAAATACAGATGATAGAATATTAAAAATTGCATTAGATAATGGTTATCATTCCCAAGAGTATTATTCAGAAATGTTTGAAAAGATAGTAGGTCTTAGTCCTAATGCCTTTCGAAAAAAAGGGTATTCCCCAATCCCCTTAGATAATGGGGGTAGTCAAATGGAAGAAACGAAGCTAGAAAGAATTCAAAGAAACATTATAGAATTAAAACAATTAAGAGAACAAGTATTAGGAATTACTAGTTCTATCGAAGAAGAAAAGAAAGAAGCAGTTCCTAATAATCCAAAGATTCGTATAATTAGAAAAGATAACAACGTCAAGAAAGTAGCATAAAAAAAGACTCATGAGAGTCTTTTTATTTTTGGTCTATAGTTTTGAGAATACCAGTCGATGAAAAGCTCAGTAGCGCTAACTCTATCATCTTTTCTATGTATTCTTTCTTCTTCTGTCATCTCGGCTAATGTTTTGCAATGATTTTTAGGAATAAAAACATACCATAAATTAGATTTGGCTTCTTCTTGTTCAAGTCCCTTTGGTTCTTCTGCTAGTGTGCCCTCACTTATTCCTAAAAATTGATGAAATTCTTTGCCATTAAAGAAAGTTAAACAATCTAGAAAATAACATTTCCTATTTTGAATACCTTTCATAGTTTCTAATAACTCTTTAATATTTTTACTAATACCACTTCTTTTTACAAGAGCTCCTGGGTATCCAGGATTATCTGGATATGCCTCAATATAAAAGCCAGAGTCTGCTACAAATACTGGACTTTTTATTAGTTGATAGGCTTCTTTTGCTTTTACTTTGGAAATATACTCGATGTCATTTATTTCTGGTTCTTTTAAATCATAATTATAATAAGATATTTCAATATTTCTATCTTCAAAGTGCTTTTTAACAGATACATATTTTCCATAATTTCCTGTTACATAAGTTAATTTATTCATAAATATCCCTCCATGAATAAATTTTAGCACGCAAGTAGGAAATATCTCGTCTACTTAAAAAGTTTCTTTTAATAAAGTTAAATTGATTATTCGCTTTAATTCAAAATGCCTGAAATCTTTTCTTAGTTCACAAAAAGCGGCGCAATACCATCCATTTTGAAATAAAAACATTTCAGCTGGATTAATGATTCGTACCGTATTTCCTTTTTGAAAAGAATGGTAGGTGATTTCTACTTTTCGCCTTTCTTTAATTGCACGCATCAAAGTATTATATACTTTAGTAGTATCTTGATTTCTATTTAAATTTTTTGTGTATTCTTTATTTTGATGATAAATTCCCATTATTTTTTCTTTTAAAGCAATTAAGTCTGGATCTTGATATTTTTGAATATATTTTTCTAGAAGAGATAAATCTTTTTTAGAAATTTTTCTTTCTGGAAGTTTAATAGGCTTTTTTAGAACATAACCACCATAAGGTCCCATGATAGTATCAATATAAATACCAGCTTTTTCTAATTCTTCTTTATAAAATCGAATCATTCTTGGTGTTACTTCCAAGAGATTAGAAAGTTCTTCAATTGTATATTTTCTTCCTGTAGATAACAGATTTAACATGGTAATGACATTAGATATTTTTGACATACAATTCCTTCTTTTCTAATATTATGAAGTATATTTCTTATTTTTTCAAGTATAATCTTATTGGAAAATAGGAAAATCGTTGATATAATAATAGTAAGTAAATAGAGAGGGAAGTATTATATGAAAGAAAAATATAAAGAGTATTTAGAAAAAGATCATTCGTTTGATAAATTAACAATGGTTGGTATATTTGCTCTAATTATTGTGATAGCAGGAATATTTGGATGGCTATATGAATTTATCTTTTATTATTTTAATGGAGGAATGAAAGAATTTTATTGGCGTGGAGGTAATTTTTTACCTTGGATTAATATTTATGCGACTGGTTCTATCATGATTTATCTTTTTACTTACAAATATCGAAAAAGTGCTTTAAAAGTATTTCTTATCAGTACCATATCAACAGGAGTACTAGAGTATTTATCTGGTTTAGGAATGTATGTTTTAGGAAATGGTTTTAGGTGCTGGGACTATAATAATGAAATCTTAAACTTTGGAAATATTAATGGTTTTGTATGCTTAAGAAGTGTTTTGTTCTTTGGATTTTCTAGTTTATTATTAATCTATATAATAGTTCCTTTATGTTTTTATTTAGCTAAGAAATTAAGTAAAAAGACTTTTTTGATACTAAGTTTTTCTTTATGCTCTATTATCTTATTAGATGAAGTTTATAATTTAGTATTTGCACGATTATTAGACTTGCCAAGAGCTTCTTCTGTTTATCAAGAACTGGGATTCCATTATGTGAAATTTTAAAAGGATAAAAGAAAAAATAAATAGTTTAATCTATTTATTTTTATTTTTAAAAATGGTGCCACAAGTAGGAATCGAACCTACATTAAAGCCTTACCATGGCCTCGTA